>NZ_LZJX01000038.1:0-616 GCF_001667595.1 Mycobacterium sp. E2989
GTGACCGTCATCCAGCCCACCATCGAGGTGGCGCCGGGCATCACGATCCCCGTCGGCCCGCCCACCACCATCACGAACGCGCCGCCCAGCCCGGGTGGAGGCGGGCCGGGTGGCCAAGGCGGGCCAGGCGGCCTCGAGCCGGGCGTCCCGCCGGGCGGCCCCCAAGCTCCCGCGCCGCAACCGCCGCCGTGACCGAGGCCGAGCAGCGCATTTCTCCGCAGCGGCTGGCCGGCGATCTGCGTAGCGTCGACAATCGCGATTGCCCGAGCCGCACCGACGCGTTGGGTGCCGCGCTGGCGGAAGTCGTCGGGGGGCCGGTGGGCAGGCACGCGCTGATCGGGCGCGCCCGGGTGATGACCCCGCTGCGGGTGATGTTCTTGATCGGCCTGGTGTTCTTGGCGCTCGGCTGGTCGACCAAGGCGGCCTGCCTGCAGAGCACCGGCACCGGAACGGCCGATCAACGGGTCGCCAACTGGGACAACCAGCGCGCGTACTACGAGTTGTGTTACTCCGACACCGTCCCGCTCTATGGCGCGGAGTTGTTGAGCCAGGGCAAGTTTCCGTACAAGTCGAGCTGGGTCGAGACCGACGGCAGCGGCACCCCGCAGACCCGTTA
>NZ_LZJX01000039.1:0-47451 GCF_001667595.1 Mycobacterium sp. E2989
GTGGCCGCCCGCAAGCCCCCGCGTCTGACCGTCGACGACTGGCTGCAGGCCGGCTGCGCGCTGCTCGCCGAGCAGGGTGTGCGCGTCGCGGGCATCGACAGCGCCTCGCTGGCGAACGCAGCGATCGCCGGGCTGGCCACGCTCCTGGCCGACTCCGGCAAGTACGTGCAGTTGCACCGCGACGCCGTGGACGCGCTGAGGGAAAGCAACCTGGTTCCAGTCACTGAGGGCGTCTTCCGGCTGACGACGGGCGCCGAGGACCTCTTTGCCCAATGGCGACCGGAGTTGCTCGGGCCGGAGGTGATGCTGTCGGCGCAGCTGCTTGCGGTGCAGATGGCGTTGAAGTCCGCGGTGGCCGAGGTGGAGGACGCCGTCCGGCGGGTGGAGGACAAGGTCGAGGCGGTGCTCGAGGTCGCTCGGGCGCAGCGCGCCGGCGACGTGCTCGGCAACAGCCTGACGGTCTCGCGAATGGTCGAGTCGTTGGACAAGTACGGGTCGCTACCCGACGCGTATTGGGATTCGGTGGCCGCGCTCGGGCCGGCGCTCAACGTCGCCGTCATGCAGCTGCGCAACCATGTCAGCCGTATCCTGGCGTCGTTCGGTCCCGAGTTGGCGGTGCAACAGCGCGCCGCGAAGCTGCGAAATGCCATGGCCGACAACCGACTTGGCGATACCCTGAGCCTGCTGGTGATCGCCGAGGAGGCGCTGCACAAGTGGCAGCGGCTGAACCTCGCGCGGATCGAGGCCAAGGAGCCAGAGCAGCTGCTGCGGGCGATTGATGAGGCACGCGGGCTCGTCGACCATCACCTGCGCGAAGACCTCGACATCTACCGGAGCGCTACTGAGGTGCTCGACCGGTTCGCACGGACGGCGGCCGTCGACGGCTTTCGGTTTTGGGCGGTGCGCGAGCTGGCGCGACAGCGCGGCGCCCTGCGTGATGAGTTCGACCGCTTCGCGAAGGCGCGCCAGCACCAAGTCGAGGCCTGGGAGGACTTCCACATCCCGAGCGTCTTCGATGCCGCCTTGGCCACGCTTGCGGCCGTCGGCGGTGTGACCGGCCGTGCGCTGGTGGCGGCCGGCCGAGGGGTCGCCTACTTGGGTGGGCACGTCGTCGCGCCGTTCCGTGGGCGAGGCGATGAACCGTCTCAGACGACCGGACTCGAGGAACACCAGTCGGCGTGATCGATCTGGGGCTCTCGGGTAAACGCGCGGTGGTGTCGGGTGCCGGCTACATTCCCGAGCGCGCGGGCCACGGCTGGTTCACGTCGCTGGCGCTGGCCGAGGCGGGCGCCTCGGTGGCCTGCATCGACATCGACGAGCAGCGCGCGGAGCAGGTTGCCGGCGAGATCGTCGGCCGGGGCGGTCATGCCGTCCCGATCGTCGCCGACATGACCGACCCCGAGCAGGTCGGACGGGCGATCGACGATGTCGAGGCGGCGCTGGGCGGTATCGACGTCTGCGTCGACATCATCGGCGGGGCGACCTGGTCGAAGGTCGAGGACTTCACGCCCCAATTATGGGACGCGGCAATCCATTACAACCTGACCCAGGTGTTCTATCTCTTTCAGGCCGCGTCCAGGTACATGATCGCCCAGGGCAGCGGCGGATCGCTGGTGGCGATCGCGTCGGTCGACGGCATCGCCTCGGCGACGTACCACGCCGCTTACGGTGCCGCGAAGGCCGGCGTGATTTCGTTAGTCAAGACGTTCGCGGATGAGTTGGGGCGGTACGGCATTCGCGCCAACGCGGTCGCGCCGGGCAACGTGGGGTCTGGCAACGAAGATCAGCCTCCTGGCGAGTACAACGTCAACGGGATCAACCCGCTGGCGGCGCCCCGCGCGCATGACATCGCCAACGCCGCATTGTTCCTGTCCTCCGAGTTGGCCGCCCGGATCACCGGCCAGACGCTCGTCGTGGACGGCGGTGCGACGATTCGGCAGCTGTGGGGATTGGGCGAGTCGATGATCCCGGCTGACCCGGAGCAGGCGCTGCCCGACTTTATGAGGCCCGGGCCGTCGGGCTAGCGCTGGTGGATTAGCGGCAGGCCGGGCACAGAGCTTCTGCCCTTGAGCACGTACGGGGTCGCGATCGAGCCGATGTAGATGTCGCGCATGTCGCGCCCGCCCCAGGCGATGCTGGTGGGGCTTTGTAGAAGCGCGCCGTCGGGGTCTTCTATCACGGTTGTCGCTTGACCGCCCGGGCTTATCGCAACGATCCGGTTGGCGAGAACCAATGTGACCCATAGGTTTCCGTGGGCGTCGAACGCACATCCGTCGGCCATTGCCCACCGGCGGCCCACCTCCGGGTCGGCCATTAGGCGGCCGGCGTCGCGGCCGAACTCATCGGGCCGTCGCTCCCCTAGCGGCGGCCCGAATCGCTCGTCGGGGCCGAGTGTTTCGCCTGCGATCGGAAATCGCACCACGTCGGCGGCCAGCGTGCGGACCACGTATAGGTAGTCCTCGTTGCGATCCAGCGCCATGCAGTTCGGGAAGCCCACGCCATCGGCGACCACCTGCGCCGATTGGCGATCCGGCGCGACGCGAAAGATGAACCCGTCGGCGGTGCCGCGCGCGATGGTATCCATCAGGTCGTCCGCCATCGTGCTCACCGAACACCACAAGGCGCCAGTCGAATCCACGCAGACGAAGTTCAGCCATCGCAGCGGGCGTCCGTTGAGTTGTCCGCTTAGGACCTCCGTGACCACGCCGGTCACCGGGTCGAGGTCCAGCAGGACGCCCAAGCCCCAGTTGGCAATCAGAAAGTGGCCGTTGCGGTCGAAGGCGATCCCGTTCGGCTCGCCACCGGCCTTGCCTATTCGCCGAACGGTGTTGTCGTCGATGAGTTCCGCGACAGCTGAGCCCTTGTCGGACGCGAACACCCGGCCATCGCCTGCCACCCCAACATGTTCCGGCCGATCCACGCCGCGCCCGAAGGGGTGCAAACCGGCTACCGTGACGGCGGTCTCGCCCGTTGCGCTCATCTATGCCCTTGTGAACTTGTAGCAAGTCATTTCTCAGCGCTCACGCCACCGCGGCCCGAGACGTCAGATAGACCTCAGTGGGCATCGACTGGTGGAGTCGCCAAGTGATCGCCATCGGCCTGTCCCCTTCATAGGACACGTAGTCGGCAGGACCAAGGAAAATGTAGGGCGCGGTGCCCAATGCGTTGTTCTTCGCCTCTCGAACGAAAAGCAGTATGTGCGAACCACGTTCGCGATGGTGGATGTAGCGCTGCCCTGTCGGTGAGGTGGACGACGTGGTCGACTGAGACTCCCAATGGAATAGATCTGGACTAAGCGCAAAATCGCGGTACATCGTCGTCGGCGAGTAGTCGCGGTCAGACTTCTTCAACGTAATCAGAAATGCGTCCGCGTTGACCGCCTCGCACCAGGCCACGCCCTCGCGCATAGTGCTAGGTGTTCGACGAAGCGAAGCGAAGCCCAGCGCGGCCAGGATCTCCTCACGGGTGTAACTCGCGTGGATTTCAAGAGGGACGTCGCCCAGGGCAGCCACCGCCCCACCAAGCCGGTAGGTATTGCGACGGGCCCGATCGAACGCGATGTCGATGACCTGGCGCATCTCGTCAGCCGCAGGCTGGTTCTTGAGGGCGTTGAGTCCTATTGCTGGGCTGTCGAACCCGCCGCCACTGGGGAACAGCGAGTAAAAAAGCATCTCGGCTAGGCGTTGGTCGGCAGGGCTTTTGATTTCAGCTGTTCCGTCGAGTATGGACCGATACGCCAGCCATCGGCGATGGTCGTCGACGTGGGCGAGCGCGCGGACGCGTTTGACGAGATCTGACTCGCGCGGGCCGGCTTCGGGGCCGAGCTTTCCGGCATCCCGGCACAGGGTCGTCCACGATCGCTTGTCTCTCAGGACGTCCTCCAGGTCCCGCCCCGTTGCCCCGAGATAGGACGCCAGCTTGTTATCAGGATGTGCGCGCACCTCGGAGACCAGCGCCGCCCACCTCGGTGCGACCTGCTGTTTGATGTTCTCGAGTACTAGATCACGTGCGATAGAGTCGAGCACGATCTGACTGCCCGAAGGCAGAAACGGAAAGCCCTCCTGAACCTGGCGCTGCAACGATCTCCCCCCGGCGCCTGTCAGCGCCCGGAATCGTTGGTCGAACCGGAACTCGCGACGCTGGTGCCCAACGAAATCCAGTGCAGTCAGCACTGTCTTTCCTTTCATTAGCCGTAGTCCACGCCCCAGTTGCTGTAGAAAGACCGTTGCGCTCTCGGTTGGTCGAAGGAAAAGCACGGTATCGACTTCAGGAATATCGAGGCCTTCGTTGAACAGGTCGACCGCGAAGAGAATGTTGATCTCGTGGTTGCGTAGCGCGGTCAGTGCATTGCGGCGATCGGCCGTGGGCGTGTCGGCGGACACTGCGCGTGCGGGGATACCAGCGTCGACGAAGCGTTGGGCCATGTAGCGAGCATGTTCGACGCTGACACAGAATCCCAAGGCACGCATAGCCGCAACATCGGCAACCTTGTCATTGAGCTCCTTGAGAACGATCCGGGTGCGGGCGTCGTCGCCGGTGTAAATACTGCTGAGAGCCGCCAGGTCATAGCCGCCTCGCCTCCACTGCACCGATTCAAGATCGGTTCCGTCGTGAATGCCAAAGTAGTGGAACGGGCACAGGAGGTTCTGCTCGAGCGCTTCCCAGAGCCGCAGCTCGGCCGCGACTCGTCCGCCAAAGAGGTCACGGACGTCGATGCCATCTGCGCGCTCTGGGGTTGCGGTCAGTCCCAAGAGTTCGATTGGGCGCACGTGGTCCAACAGCCGTCGGTACGACGCGGCTTCGGCGTGATGGAACTCGTCGATCACCACAATGTCGAAGCGATTTGGTTCGATGGTGGAAAGCCTGCCTCGGGAGAGGGACTGGATGCTGGCGAACACTTGCCGCCATTTCGTGGGTTCTTGCCCCTCGACCAAAAGCTCACCGAATGTGGCGTCGGTCAGCACCTCCTGGTACATGCGCCGAGACTGCTGCAGGATCTCCTTGCGATGCGCGACGAACAACAATGTGAGATCGCGACGATGGATGTCGCGAGCAAGGTGGCGATAATCCAGAGCGGCCATGACGGTTTTGCCGGTGCCCGTCGCGGCGACGAGCAGGTTGCGGTGCCGATCGTGAATGGTGCGTTCAGCGTCGAGATGTTCCAGCATCTCGGCCTGATGCGCCATTGGGTAAACGTCTAGCCCTGACAGCGTGATGGCGAGCGGGTCGCGCGGGCGCCTCCCCGATCCGGCCTCCAGGGCCGCGCGCAGACGGTCACCATCCTCCGCTGGCCGGTAGACCTCGAATTCTCGGTTTTCCCAGTAGGAGTCGAACGTGGTGCGGAACTTCTCCAGCAAATGTGGCGTGGACATCGCCGAAAGCCGGACATTCCATTCCAGTCCGTCGACCAGCGCGGCAGAGGACAAGTTGCTGGATCCGACGTAGGCAGTGTGGAATCCGGTGTTTCGACGCAGCAGCCACGCTTTGGCGTGCAAACGGGTGCGGTTGATTTCGTAGTTGACTCGAACCTCGGCGCCGAACTCGGTGACAAGGCGATCGAGCGCGCGAGCGTCCGTGGCCCCGAGGTAGGTGCTGGTGATGACGCGAATCGGGACGCCGCGCCGACGCAGCTCCTCTAGCTGGGCCTCAAGCAGACGCAGGCCGTGCCACTTCACAAACGCACAAAGCAAATCAACGCGGTCAGCGCTGGCGAATTCGGCGCGCAGTTCGGCGGCCAATGTCGGCTCGCTGCGGGCGTTGGTCATCAGCGCAGCGTCTGAAAATGGGGTCGCAGGTCGCGGCAAGCGGGTCGACCCAAGTGCCGTCGCAGTCATCACTTCCTCGAGGCGAGTAATCTTGCCGGGCTCTAACTGATGCAACACTTCCCCGTCCGCGTAGGCGTTCGGCAGGACCTCGAGAATCCGCTGAGCGAGTTCCGCTCGGTCCTCGGCGGTGGTAACGGTGCGCAGCGACTTCTCGATGATGGAGGCTAGGTGTCGCGCGATCGCCAGCGGCTGCTCGGCATAATCGACGGTGCCGTACTCCGGCCGCAGGTCCTCAAATCGACGCAGCTCACCGTTAAGCCGTTCGGTCAGCAGCGATTCATAGACGCCCAGATCCACGGGTCGCAGACTAACGAATGGGCTACCCCACAACGGGACTTTGCGCCTTTACACATGAAGTTTAGATACGCGTTATGAGATTGCGAGCAGCCGTGAGTACGGATTTCATGGGCAACCAGGTCCCCGGGCGGCGGAAATGGCCGCTGCCCATCGACGCTAAATGACCGCGCTAGAAGGCCGAGGCGGCAACGCCGACAACCAACCATCCGAAAGCAACTCCAACAGCTGCCCATCCGGATCCCGGATCATCGCCATCGCGTCGGTCACGGTCCCGTCGACTACCACTCCCCCGAACTCCGCCACCCGAGCCAACGCGCCGGCGAGGTCGGACACCGAAAACGAGATGTGCGTCAGCCCAACCTGATCCATGACGCGACCGGACCCGGCGTGAACTTGACGCTTCGAGTAGTCCATCAACTCCAGCACAAACCCATCCCGTACCAGATACGTCGCATGCACACCGAGCGGCTCGGGAAGCTGGACCAGCTTGGAGGTCGGGCCGTCGGGCGGGTCGAGCTCCCACCAAAACTGGAAGCCGAGCACATTTTCGTAGAACCGCCGCGACCGCTCGCGATCGGAGACGCACAGTCCGACGTGGTTGAAGGTCGTCCGGTGACTACTCATCGTGGCCTTTCTCGGCAGAACCCGGCGCGTAATAATGCAAAGATAGTGCAGATAGCCGATCGCGCGGCACGGTGGAGGACCAACCCAGATGACAATCCGTCCCGACGTCGCCGAAGACGCGATCGTCGACTTCGACCACCATTCCGACGCGTTCAACCTCAACGAAAACGCCATCAACAAAGACCTGAGAAGCAGGTGCCCCGTCGCCTGGAACAAGAATTACGGCGGATTCTGGTTCCTCAGCAGCTACGACGCGGTCAGCCGAACGGCCAGAGACGGTGACACCTTCGCCCACAAGTACGAGCCCAACTCAAAAGACGGCGTTGACTACCAAGGCGAGATGGGCGTCCCGCGCCCCGACGGCCAGCCGGCCCTGGGCATCGGCGAGGTCGACGGCCCGTACCATCAGGCGCTCAGACACGCCCTGGCCCCGTTCTTCTCCCCCGGCGCCGTCCAAAAACTCAAGCCCTTCATGGAACACAAGGCGCACGAGTTCCTCGACCAGAAAATCGAAGACGGCCGCATGGACCTCGTCCTCGACTACGCCAGCCCGGTCCCGGCCATCCTCACCATGAAGCTGATGGGCCTTCCCCTCGACAACTGGCACCTCTACGCCCACCTCTTCCACTCCGTCATGGCCGTGCCCCAGGACAGCGACGAGTACAAAAACGCCATCGCCAAGGTCCCGAAGATGATGGAAGAAGTCCTCGAGTACGCGGCCGGCAGACGGGCCAAACCGACCGACGACCTCACCAGCTTCCTCCTCCAGTTCGAGTTCGACGGCCACCGCCTCACCGACGACCAGCTGCTCAACATCCTCTGGAACCTCATCGGCGGCGGCGTCGACACCACCACCTCCCAAACTGCGCTCACGCTCCACCACCTGGGCACCCACCCAGACCTCAGGCAACAACTCATCGACCACCCCGCGCTCTACCGCACCGCCACCGACGAATTCCTGCGCTACTTCAGCGTCAACCAAACCCTCAGCCGCACAGTCACTCACGACGTCGAGCTCAACGGCCAACGCCTGAGAAAGAACGACAGAGTCGTCATCAGCTGGCTGTCGGCCAACCACGACGAAAAAGAATTCGAAAACCCCGACGAGATCATCCTCGACCGCGCGCCCAACCGTCACGTCGCCTTCGGCCTTGGGCCGCACCGCTGCATCGGCTCGCACCTCGCTAGGCTGATGGCCGAAGTCATGGTCAAAGCCGTCCTCGACCGCATCCCCGACTACCAAGTCGACGCCCAACACGTCCACCAATACCTCGGCAACCCCAGCATGACCGGGCTCGCCAACCTGCCGGTCACCTTCACCCCCGGAGCAAAGCGAGGCTAGATGCCCGCCAACCCGATCACCCAACTACTCGGGCCGTTCACCCGGACCGGCGGCTTCTACGCCCGCTCCTGGGGCACCTACCTGGATCGCCAGCCCGACGAGCTGCCGGTCGCCCGGCCCACCATCGCGCTCGCGGCGCAGGCATTCCGCGACGAAATCCTGCTGAGCGGCTTCAGCATGCTGCGCCGGGCCCCCGACGCCGAAACACTGGAACGAATCAACACAGAAGTCGTTGCGGCACAGGACTTATACAAAGATAAGGGCTGGCTCGACAATCCCGAGGGATTCTTCGCACCACCCCCACCGCTCAACGACGTGACCGTCAAGCGCGTGAGCAATATGGGACGCAACTACGAGCGGCTGTCCTTCGACAGCGACTACGACCCTTACGAAGGCGAACCCGGCCGGGACCGCTGGCGCAGCTACACCGGCAACAAGCGCGAATACGCGCTGATGTTCCGGCACCGCCGGCCCCGGCCCTGGCTGGTCTGCATCCACGGCGCCGAGATGGGACGCGCCGCGCTCGACCCGATGCTGTTCCACGCCTGGCATCTCTACCGGCAGCTCGACCTCAACGTCGTGCTCCCGGTGCTCCCCCTACACGGCCCCCGAGCAAGCGGCGGACCGAAGTTCCCCAGCGAGGACGTCCTCGACGACGTCCACGGCGCCGCCCAGGCGGTCTGGGACATCCGGCGGCTCATCGGCTGGATCCGCGCGCAACAGCCCGACGCCGAAATCGGCGTCAACGGCATCTCCCTGGGCGGCCTGATCTCGTCGCTGGTCGCCAGCCTCGACGACGGTCTCACCTGCGCCATCCTCGGCGTGCCCGCCGTCGACCTGGTGAACCTGGTCGGCCGCCACGCCAGCCTCAGCGGCCACGCCGCCCTGGGCCACACCATGAATGAAGCCAAGCCCCTCGGCCGCATGATCTCGCCACTGGCGCTGACCCCGCGCGTCCCGAAAGCGGGCCGCTTCATCTACGCGGGCCTCGCCGACCGGCTGGTCCACCCGCGCGACCAGGTCACCCGGCTCTGGGAGCACTGGGGCAAACCCGAAATCCAGTGGTACCCAGGCGGTCACACCGGATTCTTCCGCTCGCGGCCCGTGCAGCGCTTCATCGACGACGCGCTCGTGCAGTCGGGGCTGGCGGAGCGGAGATGACCGCCGCCTACCTGCGCTGGATAGCCGGGAACACGGTCGGGCCACTGGTCCATGCCTATCGACGCACCGGCGCCGACGTGCCCTTCGGCGATCCGGTTCCCTCGCACGGCACCGAAATGGAGGGCTGGTTCTGGCGCCTCACCGATGCCGCCTCGGGTCGCGTCGTCGTCGCGCTGTGCAGCGTGAACCGGCATCCCGACGGCGACTGGGCCACCGTCGCGGTAGCGCTGCATCCCGGCGACGTGGTGCGCTCCGCGGTCATGGACGGCGCCCACGCCGACTCGTCGACCTTCTCCCTACACGCCGGGACCGCTCCCGACTGCCGCCTGGTGGCGTACCTCGATCGGCTCCAGATCGACCTCGACGGCATCCATCTCAACCTGCATTTCACCGATCCGTTCAACTGGCCCAAGGCTTTCGGCGGAGGTGGGGTCTTCTCGTCGGTCCCGTTCCTCAACCAATACTGGCATCCCTACCGGCTCGGCGGAAAAGCCGGCGGCACAGTCGAATTCCGCGACCGCACGTGGTCGTTCAAGGGCGCCCGGCTGTACACGGAACGTAACTGGGGCGCGGGCTTCCCCGAGCGCTGGTGGTGGGGTCAGGCCCACGATTTCGGCGACGCCGACGTCTCGGTCGCGTTCTCTGGCGGCCTTCTTCAGCTCGGCCCGATCCGCAGGGACGTCACCGGTGTCGTCGTGCGGCTCGGCGACCGCGTCATTCGGGTGACCCCGCCGGCGCCCGTGCGATCGGACGTCGGCGACGGACGCTGGACCATATCGGCGCGCACACCCCGCTACCGCATCGAGCTGGACGGCGACGGCACCCACGCAGATCCGCACGTGCTACCCGTTCCGCTGCCCGCGCAGCGGCGCAACATCGACACCGATTGCGAGCACCTCGCGGGCCGATTACGTTGCAGGGTAAGGGAATACGGTCGGGTGGTGTTCGACGGCACCTGCGAGCTGGCCGGCCTGGAGGTCGGCAGCCGGCCGGCCTAGATCGTTACGACGCCGTCGCGTACTGCAGGACCGGCTCCGAGGAATCGACGTGGCTGCCGCTGATGATCCGCAGCCGATTGGGCCGCACCTCGTAGACGACGCCGTCGACCGGGTTGGTGACGTCGAACCCGTCCCCCGCGCGCTCCGCGTTGGACAGCTCGATGTGGGCGCCGTCGCTGATGCGCTCACCACGGTAGTAGTAACTGCCGCTGAGGTTTTGGCACACAACGGCTAGCGACTTGGCGGTGCGCACCACGGCGGCCGGCGGATTCCCCGGATCGCAGCGGGCCGTCTCGCCGACGAACCCTAGCCCGTCGGCGCCCCGCACCGGGGCCGACAGCGTCGGCGTCTTCGGCGGCGGCGGGCTGGATGGCGCCGGACCAGAAGGCTTAACGGCGGCCGGTGGCTGCGAACCGCCACCGGCCAAAGCCGAGACCAGCGCCACCAGAAGGCCGACGACGACCAGCGCCAGCGCCGCGCCGATCGCCAGCAGCGGCCCGCGGCCGCCAAAAGGCCGACGCGGCAACGGCGATGGCATCTCGACAATCGGATACGGGCTGAAACCGGTGTCGTCCGGATTCGGATACACCGCCTCGAACGGCCGGGTGCCAAGGGGCCCGGCGCCGACGCCAATCGGTTCGTACGCCGAGTTCACGGCTTCGCTCGCCGCCCGCGCGAGCTCACCCGCGGAGCCGAACCGCGCCGACCGCTGTTTGGCCATGCCGCGGGCGATCACGTCGTCGAAGGCCCGGCCCACGCCGCGGCGCATGATGCTGGGCCTCGGCGCCGGCGACAACAGGTGCGCGCGCTTCAACTCCTCCGCGCCGCCTTCGAACGGCGGCTGGCCGGTGAGGCATTCGTAGAGCAGGCAGGCCAGCGCGTACACATCGGTCTGCGGGCCGACGCGGCCGGTGGTGAACCGCTCGGGCGCCATATACACGCGAGAACCGTCCGCGATCCCGAAGTCGATCAGATACGCGAAGTGATCGGGCGTCAGCAGCACATGCTCCGGCCGCACGCCCAGGTGCACCAGCCCGGCGGCATGCGCGGCGTCCAGCGCCCGGGCCACCTGCGCGACGATCGACGCGGCCCGCGGCGCCTCCAACGCACCTTGCGAGCTCAGCAGGTCGCGCAGGCTGCCACCCTCGACCAGTTGCATGTCGACGAAGAACACCCCGTCGATCGAACCGAAGTCGTGCACCGGGATGACGTGGAGTTCGGTCGACCGCGCGGCAATCCCACACTCGCGCTGAAACCGTTGCTGGAAGTCATCTTCGGCCGCCATCGCGGCAGGCAACAGCTTGACCGCGACCGTCCGGTCGTTAACCGTGTCGTACGCCCGATAGACCTCGCCGGTCGCGCCCGCACCGATCAGTGAGCGCAGCTCGTAGGGGCCAAAACGGGTGCCGAGCCGCGAGGTCAATGGGCAGTCCTTTCGCTGGGCGGAACAGGTCCAGCCCGGCGGGTTCCCATATTGGCCGAGGACGTAACGTGCGGCGGCTCACGCGTGCGGCGGCACGGGGCACCAGAACAGGCCGCAGTTGAAGTTGGGCGGTCCGGCCGGCGCCGGGTGCGGGGTGGCGTTGATCGGGCCGCCGGGCCATCCGTAGACGGCGCCGCTGTCGGCGTCGACCACGCCGCGGTAGTCGTAGTAGTAGAGGTGGCACACGCCCATGTCCCAGTTGATGAAGTTGTCCGGGACACGCTCGCCGGGGCACCACTTGCCGCAGGTGTGCCCGGCCGGGCAGTTCCCGCCGACGTGGCCGTACGGGTCGGCCTGCGCGGTGCCGGCGGCCAACCCCGCGCCGATACCGGCCGTCAGCAGCGCGCCGGCCATCCACTTCTTGTTCATCCCGCAATCACACAACAAATCGCCGGCTACCGATCCCATATCGGCTCAGCCTCCGTGCCCACCCTTGTGCTTGGGTCCCCCGTGCCCGGGCGGCGGCGCTGGGGCCGGCTGCGGGGTGCTGCTAGGCGTGGTGGTGGTCGTCGTCGGGGGCGGCGCCGGTGTGGTGGTGGTCGTCGTGGGCGTGGGCGGTGGCGACGAGAACGGCGGATCGATGGCCAGCAGCAGCATCGCCAACAGGAACGCGGCGAGGATGCCCGCGACCCACCATTTGCGGCGGGGGCTGTGCGGCTCCAAAGCGGGGACGTAGGTCAGCACGGCGGGCGGCGGCGCCTCCATGACCCGGGTGCCGACGGGAGCCCTCACGGGTTCGGCGCCGAACAGCGCGGCGCGCATCGCGCCGGCCTCGTCGAATCGCGACGCGGGGTCGCGCGCCATCGCGCGTTCGATCGTGGCGGCGAGCGGCGGTGGCACGTCGGGGCGCAGGGCGGCGATCGGCGGCGGCGAGTCGTGCAGGATCGCGTGTGCCAGCGCGCCCAGGTCCTCCTGCGGGAACGGCCGCCGCCCGGTCAGCGCCTCGTAACCGACCACGCCGACGGCGTAGAGGTCGTCGACCACCGTGGCCGGTTTGGACGTCAGCCGCTCGGGGCTCAGATAGGCCATGCTCCCGACGACTTCGCCCGCCCGGGTGTAGGCGGCGCCGGCCGTTTTGGCGATGCCGAAGTCGGCGAGCTTGGGTTCGCCGGTGGCGGTGAACAGGATGTTGCCGGGCTTGACGTCGCGGTGCAGGATGCCGGCGTGATGCGCCTCGGCCAGGGCGTCCAGGACGCCGTCGAGGACGGCGTGCACGAACGGCGGCGGCAGCGGCCCGCGGGCGATGTGGTCGGCCAGCGACACGCCCGGCAGCCGCTCCATCACGATGAACGGCAACCCCTGATGCTCGCCGACGTCATGGACGACCACGACGTGCCGCCCGGTCAGCCGCGCGGCCGCTCGCGCCTCGGTGTCGAATCGCAGGCGGCTGTCGGGACGGTCCGCGATCCCGGGGTAGAGCAGCTTGACGGCGATGGGCCGGCCCAGCTTGCGGTCCCAGCCGTCGCGCACCTCGGCCATCGCCCCGCGGCCGAGCACACCCCGCAGCTCGTACCGGCCGTCGCCAAGGAGACCGCCCGGCGCCGGAGGCACTTCACCGCGGTGAGACTGAGTTCCCTGGAGGTCCGTGTCGATCTCCTGTCGGAAAGCTGGCTGGCCTGATTCCGAGTAACCACCCGATCCGGAATCGAAACTAGCTACTCAACAGGAGTCAAACAGCAGGCGGTTTCTGCACCGCCCCCGCGTACTCGCCGACGAAGCCGTTCCTCAGCCACCACCGCGGCTCGGTGTGCTCGAAGATTTCCTCGCCGAGGGCGCGCGTGCGCACCGACTTCTTGACGGGGAACGGGTTCATCCCCGACTTGTATTCGACCCCGACCATCGCGGGCCTGCCCGGCCGGCCTCGCCGGCGCAGCAGCTCGAAGCCGGCCCCCTCCAGCAGGGCGTTCAGCTCGGCGGGGCGGGGGAACCGGCGGAAGTCGTGGTTCGGCTTGTGCAGACCGAACACGAACAGCGGCCCGACGGTCACGAAGCACAGCCAGGTGCACACGTTGCGATCCGGTGCGACGTAGAACATCCGGCCGCCCGGTTTCAGCGCGCGGAACACGGTGTCCATCAGGCGGCGGTGCTCGGTGCAGTGGTCGAGCACCCCGTGTAGGTAGACCAGGTCGAAGCGGTTGTCCCCCAACACCTCCGGGTCACGCGCGTCACCGACGACGAACCTCACCCCGGCCCGGTCGGCGAACCGCCTGCGCGCGGCGTCGATCGACTTGTAGTCGACGTCGACGCCCACGACGTCCCAGCCGCGCAGCTCCGGATATCGGTCGAGCAATCCCGCGATCGCCCCGCCGGCGCCGCAACCGACCACCGCCATCCGCGGCCGCTCGCCCTCGATGGGCGGCAGGTAGTCGCGCAGGAAATCCCATGCCGCGTAGTCGATCTCGCCGACGAGCTCGGCGGTGAAGCGCCACTGGTCGCTCACCTCGGCGTTGGAGAAGTACCGCACGCCGCGCTCGATAGTGCCGTTGCTGATCCGCATCAGCAAGCGGTCGATCGCCGAATAGCGGTACTCGGGCTCGCCCGCCGCGTCGTTGGCCCGTTCGCGCTCGAGGAATTCGAAGAATCGCCGCTCTTCGGGTTCGATCGGCGCCTGCCACGACTTCGCGTCCCCGAGCACGCGTTCGGAAATCCACGAGTCGATCACGCGGCTGTACACGTTGGTGTCGAACAGCATCAGCTGGTGGCCACCGCCGGGCATCATAAAGAAGTCCTTGGGCCCGCCGATCCGCTCGAAGCAGGCCCGGCAGTGCTCGGCGCCGACGATTTCGTCGTGCTCCCCGCACGTGACAAGGACGGGTTTCGTGTTGGCAGCGGCCGGTTTTGGCGGCACGTAGTTGAACACCGAGTGGTAGCTCTTGAGCCCGTACCGCCAGACGTAGAACGGATCTTTCTTCTTCTTGTCCAGCAGCCCGGGGTCTTCCTGGTAGGCGGCCTCGAAGTCGATGACCCGCCGCAGTGGGACCCGCACCCGGTCGCCCAGCTTGTCCGCCGCCCACTTCGCCGGCCGCGACCGGAACAACCGGATCGCCGGGCTCATCGGCGTTTCGTGGTTCAACAAGATGTTCATGCACACCCCGGCCGTTACGGCCGGGCACGCGTCCAGCGCGTGGAACGCGACCTCGCCACCCTGGCTCGCGCCGTGCAGGACGACCGGGAGGGACGTACGCTGCGCCGCGTAATCGGTGACGGCCCTGGTGTCTTCGAGGAAGTCCGCGAAGCTGAACACGCCCGGCTCGCCCTCCGTGCGGCCGTGCCCGGTCAGGTCGAACGAATAGACGGCCGCCCGGTAATTGCGGCGCATGTGCTCGGCGAACGCGTCGTAACTCTCGCTGTTCCCCGCCGTGCCGTGCACCAGCACCAGGACGTAGTCCGCGTTGGGGTTGTCGTAGCGGCGCACGAAGATTCGTTTGCCGCCGGAGCCGACCACCGAATCTTCGACCATCGGTTGCACGGTGAGGTTGGCGGTCATCGCCTTTCCAATCCTTCGGTGATGCGGGCGGCGAGCAGTTGGGCGAACACGTCGAAGTCGCGCCGAAAGCCCGCCGCGTCGGATACGAACGGACGCTGCATGGACATACCCAGCAGCACGGTTTCGAAAAGGCGCACCGACTCGTCGATCAAGGGTTGCGGCGCGTCGTCGCCGGCGATGCTGCGCAGCGCGCCGGCGAGCTGCCGGCGCTGGGTGTCGCGATAGTCGACATACGCGGTCCGCAAGAACTCGTTGTGGTTGGCGGCCGCGGCGAACTCGACCATGAACATCACCGCGTCGATGTTGTCGATGAACAGGGCGTACATCAGGCCGGCCGCCTCGGTCAGGCCCTCGCGCACCGACATGCCGTGCGGCAGACGGGCCGACGCCGTGGCGAACATGCGCTTGGCCATGTCGTCGATGGCCGCCTGGAACAGCTTTTCCTTCGTCTCGAAGTGATAGTGCAGCAGCGTCTGCGAGACGCCGGCCCGCGTCGAGATCAGCTTCATCGAGGACTTTTCGTAGCCGTACGCGCAGAAGCATTCGATGGTCGTCTGCAGGATCCGCTGCCGGGCGGCGCCGGCGGGAACCTCGGACTTCGACACGGTGACGGTCACCCCGCCAGGGTACTAACTGATCGATCAGTCAGGCAAGAGTAGGATGTGGATCGATGCGACCGAGAATCACGTTGACCTTCGACAACGGCCCGACCCCCGGGGTCACGGACCAGGTTCTCGACGTCTTGGCCGAGCGCGGGATGTCGGCCATCTTCTTCGTCGTCGGCGAGAACGTCTCCTCCCCGGCGGGACATCGGTTGCTCGAGCGCGTCGTGCGCGACGGGCACCGGATCGGCAACCACTCCCTCACCCATGGCCGGCCCCTCGGCGAGCTCTCCGCGGCGGAAACCCTGCGCGAGATCCGCAGCACGCAGAAGATTTTGGACGGCTTCGGCGACGGCGGTCGCTACCTCCGGCCGTGGGGAACGGAGGGCGCACTGGAACGGCGCTGCCTGAACCCGACGGCGATCGAGTATCTCCTGACGGAGAAGTACACCTGCGTGCTGTGGAACAGCGTCCCCCGCGACTGGGCCGATCCGACCGGGTGGGTCGACCGGGCGCTCGCCGACACCCGTAGTCGACAGCACACCGTGGTGGTGCTGCACGACCTGCCCACCGGCGCGATGGAGCAGCTGCCAAGATTCCTCGACGGACTCGGCGGCGTGGACGTCACCACCGACCTCCCCGACGACTGCGTGCCGATCGTCGGCGGCGAGATGCGAGCGGCCATCGATCACCTCACTCCGGCGATAGGGTGAAGTCCCATGAGCGACATGACGGCGCGGTTCGCCGAGATCGTCGGCCAGCACAACCTGCTGACCGGCGACGCCATCCCCGAGGACTACTGGCACGACGAGGTGCTGACCAAGCCGCCGCAGCGCCCGGCGCACGTCGCCAAACCGGCCAGCGCGGAAGCGGTTTCGCAATTGCTGAAGGCTGCCTCGGACAACAAAGTGCCGGTGACGGCCCGCGGGTCGGGGACGGGGTTGTCGGGCGCGGCCATCCCGCGGGCCGACGGGCTGCTGATCTCCTTCGAGCGGATGAACGCCGTGCTGGAAGTCGACACCACCAACCAGGTCGCCGTCGTCCAGCCGGGCGTGACGCTCACCGAGCTGGACGCTGCGACCGCCGACACCGGCCTGCGCTACATGGTGCACCCGGGCGAGCTGTCGTCCAGCGTGGGCGGCAACGTCGGCACCAACGCCGGCGGGATGAACGCCGTCAAGTACGGCATCGCCCGCCAGAACGTGCTCGGGTTGCAGGCGGCGCTGCCGACCGGTGAGCTCATCCGCACCGGCGGCAAGATCGCCAAGATCTCCACCGGCTACGACCTCACCCAGCTCATCGTCGGCTCCGAGGGCACCCTGGCCCTGGCCACCGAGGTGACCGTCAAGCTGCACCCGCGGCTCGACCACAACGCCGCCGTGCTCGCGCCGTTCGCCGACTTCGACCAGGTCATGACGGCGGTCCCCAAAATCGTGGGAAGCGGCCTCGCGCCCTACATCCTGGAGTACATCGACAACGTGACGATGGCCGCGCTGGTCCACACCCAGAACCTGGAGTTGGGCATTCCCGACAGCGTCCGCGACAGCTGCGACGCGTATCTCGTTGTGGCCCTTGAAAACCGGACGGCGGAGCGGCTGGACGAGGACGTCGAGAAGGTCGGCGAGCTGCTGGCCGAACTGGGCGCCGTGGATGCCTATGTGCTGGAAGGCGGTTCGGCGCGCAAGCTGATCGAGGCGCGCGAGAAGGCGTTCTGGACGCTGAAGGCCGTCGGCGCCGACGACCTCATCGACACCGTGGTGCCGCGCGGCGCGATGCCGAAGTTCCTGTCCGCCGCCCGCGGATTGGCGGCGGCCGCCGGCGGCGCCGCGGCGGGCTGCGGGCACGCCGGCGACGGCAACGTGCACCTGGCCATCTTCTGCAAGGACCCGGACACCCGCAAGAAGCTGATGACCGACATCTTCGCGCTGGCAATGGAATCGGGCGGCGCCATCTCCGGCGAACACGGCCTGGGCCGCGCCAAGACCCCCTACTACCTCGAACTCGAAGACCCGGTGAAGATCGACCTGATGCGCCGCATCAAGCACAGCTTCGACCCGGCAGGCATCCTCAACCCCGACGTGGTGTTCGCGGGAGCCTAACCGATCACCGGGTAATGACGCTGGGCGGCAAGCTCTTTCAGCCCTTTCTGCATCACCCACCGCACGTGCGCGTCGACACGCTTGACGTCGTGCGCGTCGGCGAACCGGGCAACGTTGATGGGCGGCAACACCTCGGTGACGAGCTTGGTGGGCAGCGGCATGTTGACCGGCGCGAGCACGCTGAGCCCGAACGGAAAGCCGAACGTGATGGGCAGGATGTCGGTTCGGAAGAATTTGCGCTCCAGCTTGGTGAGCCGCAGCGCCCGGGATAGCCACCGGCCGCGGCTCACGAAGAACTGGCTCTCCTGCCCGCCGATGGAGACGGCGGGAACGATCGGGACGTTGGCCTCGATCGCGGTGGTGATGTAACCGGTGCGCCCGTCGAAGTCGATGGTGTTCTCCCGCAAGGTGGACCGGTAGACGTCGAAGTCGCCGCCGGGGAAGACCAGCACCGGTGAGCCGGAGGCCAAGGCCTTGGCGGCGTTCTCGCGCGTCGCCCGGATCACCCCCGTGCGCCGGAAGAACTCACCGGCGGGCCCGGCGAAGATGGTGTCGAAAGCGAGCGCGTACAGCGGGCGGTCGTAGCCGTACTTGTCGTAGTAGTCGACGGCCAACACCGACCAATCGAACGTGGTCATGCCGCCGGAATGATTCCCCACCATCAACGACGCCCCGGGCGGGATATTGTCCAGGCCCCGCACCTCGGACCGGAAATAGTGCTTGACGATCGGGCGGGTCAGCGCGACGACATGTTCGGTCAGGTCGCGGTCCCATTTGTCGACGTCGGTCGAGTCGCTGTGGCTCATGTGTACCTCGCTCGCCGTTGAGCGTGAGCTGATGCTACGCCCGCCGCTCCGCGCCGCCCCCGGTTTCGCCGCACGAACTTCCCCGGCGAGTTCGAGGGATTAGGCGAGGTGCCCGCCTCATAGCGACAACCGGCCGACTCGGGCCGTTCCGCGTTGTGCTGCCCGCGAATTGTCGCTATGAGGCGGGCACGTAGGGTGCCTCCGATTCCAGAGGCTGCTGTGGCGGGTGTGACTCAAATCGCGCACACACACAACCAACCGTTGTGCCCTCACAACGGCGCGACCTCTACTCGCCGACACCCATGCCGGGCACCATGAAGCCATGAGACGTGGGCGCAACGAAGCGCCCGTCCCCTAACGAAGACAACATCATCGCGTCGATGCCGCGGCCGGCAGCCCTGCAGCCCAGCACCGCGAAGGAGCACCCATGACCACAGCACGTCCGGCCAAGACCCGCAGCGAGGGCCAGTGGTCGCTGGGCGACCGCGAACCGCTCAACGACACCGAGAAGATCAAGAACGACGACGCGCCGCTCAACGTGCGCGACCGGATCATCAACGTCTACGCCCACCAGGGTTTCGACAGCATCGACCACTCGGATCTGCGCGGGCGCTTCCGCTGGATGGGCCTGTACACCCAGCGCGAGCAGGGCTACGACGGCAGCTGGACCGGCGACGACAACACCGACAAGATCGAAGCCAAGTACTTCATGATGCGCGTCCGCACGGACGGGAAACCGTTGACGGCGCACGCGATGCGCACGCTCGGTCAGATCTCGACCGAATTCGCCCGCGACACCGCCGACATCAGCGACCGGGAAAACCTGCAGCTGCACTGGATTCGCATCGAGGACGTCCCCGAGATCTGGCGGCGCCTGGATTCCGTCGGACTGCAGACCACCGAGGCCTGCGGTGACTGCCCGCGCGGCATCCACGGTTCGCCGCTGGCCGGCGACTCGCTCGACGAGGTGCTCGACCCCTCCCCCGCGATCGACGAGATCGTCCGGCGCTCCATGAACAACCCCGAATACGCCAACCTGCCACGCAAATACAAGACCGCGGTCTCGGGCCTGCAGGACGTCTCGCACGAAACCCACGACGTCGCGTTCGTCGGCGTCAACCACCCCGAGCACGGACCCGGCCTGGACCTGTGGGTGGGCGGTGGCCTGTCGACCAATCCGATGCTGGCCCAACGGGTCGGCGTGTGGGTCCCGCTGGACGAGGTGCCCGACGTGTGGGAGGCCGTCACCAAGGCGTTCCGCGACCACGGCTACCGGCGGCTGCGCGCCAAGGCCCGGCTGAAATTCCTGATCAAGGACTGGGGCGTCGAAAAGTTCCGCGAGGTCCTCGAAACCGAGTACCTGCACCGACGGCTCATCGACGGCCCGGCGCCCGAGCCGGTCAAGCAGACCATCGACCACGTCGGCGTGCAGAAGATCAAGAACGGGCACAACGCCATTGGCGTCGCCCCAATCGCCGGCCGCGTCTCGGGCACCACACTGTCGGCGGTGGCCGACCTGATGGAGAAGGTCGGCTCCGACCGGGCCCGGCTGACCCCGTTCCAGAAGCTGGTCATCCTCGACGTGCCCGACGACCGCGTCGACGAGACGGTGGCAGCACTCGATGACCTCGGCCTGCCGTCGCGGCCCTCCGCGTGGCGCAAGAACACCATGGCCTGCACCGGCATCGAGTTCTGCAAGCTGTCCTTCGCCGAAACCCGCGTCCGCACACAGACTTTGGTGCCCGAGTTGGAGCAGCGCCTGGCCGACGTCGACTCCAGGCTGGACGTGCCGATCAGCGTCCATCTCAACGGGTGCCCGAACTCGTGCGCGCGAATCCAGGTGGCCGACATCGGCTTCAAGGGCCAGTGGATCGACGACGGCGAGGGCAATTCGGTCGAGGGCTTCCAGGTCCACCTGGGCGGCGGCCTGGGCGAGGCGAGCGGGTTCGGCCGAAAGCTGCGTCAGCACAAGGTGACCAGCGACGAGCTCGGCGACTACATCGACCGGGTGACCCGCAACTTCCTCGAACGCCGGGAGGGCAACGAGACCTTCGCGTCCTGGGCGCTGCGCGCCGACGAGGCCGACCTGCGATAGGAGCTGAGGACCCGATGGTGGCGATCAACTTCACCAAGGAACAGCTGCGCGAGCTGGCCGAGCGCGGCGCCGCCGAGATGGAGGACGCGGGCGCCGTCGAGGTCCTGCGGTGGACCGACGAGCACTTCGGCGGTGCCGACGGCCCGGGTTGCCAGTACGTGGTCGCCGCCAATATGCAAGACGCCGTAATGGTTTCGCTCGCCGCCGAGGTGCGGCCGGGCGTGCCGGTGGTGTTCCTGGACACCGGCTACCACTTCGCCGAAACGATCGGCACCCGCGACGCGGTCGAGTCCGCCTACGACATCCACCTGCTCAACGTCACCCCCGAGCACACCGTCGCCGAGCAGGACGAACTGCTGGGCAAGGACCTGTTCGCCCGCGACCCCAACGAATGCTGCCGCCGGCGCAAGGTCCTGCCCCTGCGTCGCGCGCTGCGCGGCTACGCGGCGTGGGTCAGCGGGCTGCGCCGGGCGGAGGCCGCCACCCGCGCGAACGCGCCACTGATCAGCTTCGACGAATCGTTCGAGCTGATCAAAATCAACCCCATCGCGGCCTGGACCGACGAGGACGTCCGGGACTACATCGAGCGCCACAACGTGCTGGTCAACCCGCTGGTCGAGGAGGGCTACCCGTCGATCGGCTGCGCCCCGTGCACCAGCAAGCCGGCCGAGGGTGACGATCCTCGTAGCGGGCGCTGGCGGGGACGAAACAAGGTCGAATGCGGGTTACACGCCTCATGAGCACGCTGGTACTCACCGCCCACGGCAGCCGCGACCCCCGGTCGGGCGCCAACGCGCGCGCGGTGGCCGACCGGCTGGCCGGCCTGCGCCCCGACCTCGACGTGCGGCTGGCGTTCCTCGAGCTCAACGAGCCGAACTTCGTCGACGTGTTGGCCGGCCTGCCCGACAGCCGCCGCGCGGTGGTCGCCCCGCTGCTGCTGGCCAGCGCGTACCACGCGCGCCTGGACATCCCGAAGCAGATCGCGGACGCCGGGGCCCACGGCATCCGGCAGGCCGACGTGCTCGGCGAGGACGGGCGGCTGGTCTCGGTGCTGCGGGAGCGCCTGGCCGAGGTGGGGGTCTCCCCGCTCGACGAGGACCTCGGCGTGATGGTCGTCGCGATCGGCTCGTCCAACGCCGCGGCGAACGCCCGGACGGCGACGGTGGCGTCCCGGCTCGTGGTCGGCACCCGGTGGGCCGCGGCGACGACGGCCTTCGCCACCCGGCCCGAGGCGTCGGTGCCCCGCGCCGCCGCCCAGCTGCGCCGCCGCGGGGCGCGGCGGCTGGTCATCGCGCCGTGGTTCCTGGCCCCGGGCCTGCTCACCGACGGCGTCTCAACCTTCGCGCGGGACAACGACATTCCGATGGCCGCGCCGCTGGGCGCGCACCGGCTGGTGGCCGAGACCGTGCTCGATCGCTACGACGAGGCGCTGGAGGCCGACGCCGCGGCCTGACGGCTGACGATGTGGCTCAACAGGTCTCGCACCGCCCCGGCCGGCGGGGTGCGACCGCCCACCCAGATCGCGCGGAACTTGCGCCGTAGGTCCAACTTCGGGATGGTGACCGCGCTCAGGCGCCCGACCGCCAGGTCGTCGGCCACCGCCAGCCGGCTCATCGCCGCGGGCCCGGCGCCGGCGAGGACGGCGGCGCGCATCGCCGCCGCCGACGTCAGCTCCAGCACGGGGGGCGCCTGCTCCATGTCCTCGCCCAGCACGTGACGCAGCGCCTGGGTGAGCGAATCCCGGATGCCCGAATGCGGTTCGCGAGCCACCAGCGGCGTTTCCGCGAGTTCGCGGGCGGTCACGCCCCGCGCCCGCCGCGTCCACTTGTGGCCGGGCGGCACCACGATCACCAGTTCGTCCTGCCCCACCACACAGGTCGCCAATCCCTTTGGCGTGCCAGGGTTTTCGACGAAGCCGAGGTCGACGCTGCCGTCGCGGACCGCGGCGATGGCGTGCTCGCTGTTGGTGGCGGTCAAGATCACCTGCGGCGCGGTGCTATTGCGCCGCGTTGCCTCGGTCTGCAGCGACAGCAGCCAGTGTGGCATCAGCTGTTCGGAGATGGTCTGGCTGGCCGCGACCCTGATCCGCTCGCGCCCCTCCTTGCGCAGCGAGCCCATGCCCGCGTCGATCTCGGTGGCGACCTCGAGCAACCGTCGGGCCCAGTCGGCGACGATCAGGCCCGCCGGGGTCAGCTGCGAGCCGCGCGTGGTCCGCACCGCCAGCGTGACGCCGATCTGGGCCTCCATCGATGCGAGGCGCCGCGAGATGGCCTGCTGGGTCAGCCCGAGTTCGCGCGCGGCGCGGCCCAGGCTGCCGGTCTCGGCGATCGCCAGGAACACCTCGAACGAGGCGAGCTCGGGCATCCGAGGGCTGAGCGGCATGATCACTCACAATCATTTCGTGTGACACAACGATAGCTTGTGACTCCACAACGACCGTGCCTCTACTCGCCCGTGGCCCCGACAAGAACCATGGAGGCATGGCCTATGTGATCGCCGAACCCTGCGTCGACATCAAGGACAAGGCGTGCATCGAGGAATGCCCCGTCGACTGCATCTACGAGGGGGCGCGGATGCTCTACATCCACCCCGACGAGTGCGTCGACTGCGGGGCCTGTGAGCCGGTGTGCCCGGTCGAGTCCATCTACTACGAAGACGACCTGCCGGCCGAATACGGCGAGTACACGCAGATCAACGCCGACTTCTTCGCCGAACTCGGCTCGCCCGGCGGCGCGGCGAAGGTCGGGCTGACCGAAAACGACCCCGCCGCGGTCAAGGGCCTGGAGAGCCGGGCCGAGGCCACGTAACCACCTGCCGCAGGGGCTTTTCGTAAGGTGAGCTCATGCGGACAGCTCGAATCATCCACGTCATCCGGCAGCTAGGGTCGCTCGTGGTCACCGCGGTGACCGCGGTGTCCACGCTCAACGCCTACCGGCCGTTGGCGCGCAGTGGCTACCTGTCGCTGTTCTCGTGGTTTTTCGGCCTGGTCGTCACCGAGTTGCCGCTGCAGACCCTGGTCAGCCAGCTCGGCGGGCTGGCGTTGACGGCCCGACGGCTCACCCCGGCGGTGCGGACGCTGGCCTGGCTGACCGCCGCCGCATCGGCGGCGGGCTTGCTGAACTTCAGCCGGGCAGGCCATCAAGCCAACGTGCCGCTCACCCAGGCGCTCGACGCCGGGCTGGGCTCGGACCGGCGCACCGACTCGGCCGACCTGTGGCGCCGGCCCAAGGGCGCGGGCATCGCCAAGGCGCCGGGCCTGCTGCGCATGTTGCGGATTTACCGCGACTACGCCCACGACTCCGACATCAGCTACGGCGAATACGGCGGCGCCAACCATCTCGACATCTGGCGACGGCCCGACCTGGACCCGAACGGCAAGGCGCCCGTGCTCTTCCAAATCCCGGGCGGCGCCTGGACGACGGGAAACAAACGCGGACAAGCCCATCCGCTGATGAGCCACCTTGCCGAACTCGGCTGGATTTGCGTGGCGATCAACTACCGGCACAGCCCGCGTAACACCTGGCCGGCCCACATCGTCGACGTCAAGCGCGCCCTGGTGTGGGTGAAGCAGCACATCGCCGAGTACGGCGGCGATCCCGAATTCATCGCGATCACCGGCGGTTCGGCCGGCGGCCACCTGTCGTCGCTGGCCGCGCTCACCCCCAACGACCCCCAGTTCCAGCCCGGATTCGAGGACGCCGACACCCGGGTGCAGGCGGCCGTGCCGTTCTACGGGATCTACGACTTCACCCGGCTCGACGACTCGATGCACGCGATGATGCCCGGGTTGCTGATCAAGTCGATCATCAAGCAGCGGCCCTCGACGCACCACGACACGTTCGCCGCCGCGTCGCCGACCCATCGGGTAAACCCCGACGCCCCACCGTTTTTCGTGCTGCACGGCAAGAACGACTCGTTGGCCTTCGTCGAGCAGGCCCGCGACTTCACCGCCAAGCTGCGCGACGTGAGCAACCAACCCGTCGTGTACGCCGAATTGCCTTACACCCAGCACGCTTTCGACATCTTCGGCTCGGCCCGCGCGGTGCACGCCGCGGTCGCCGTCGAACAATTCCTCGCCGAGGTCTACGCGAGCACCCGGGCCACCGCGCCCGCGACCATGGCCTCCGGATCCGCCTGAATCCCGACCGCCTGTAGTTCGCCGCCGATCGCGAGCGACGCGACGCCGTGCACCAGCGACCATAGCGGCGCGGCGAGCTCGCGCGGGTCCCGACCGCCCGAGACGCCCAAGACGCCCGCCCGCTGGCAGTCGGCGATCGCGTCGAGCAGATCCCCGAACGCCTGCTCGCCGGCGACGGCCAGGCCGGGATGGTCGGCCTTGGACAGCTCGGCGCCGAACATCACCCGGTAGTGGTCGGGGTGGGCGACGGCCCAGCGCACGTACGCGCGGCCGAGTTGGACTACCCGATCCTTGGGGTCCGGCGCGGAGGCGGCCGCGGCCAATTCGGCGTGCAGCTCACCGAAACCCTGTTCGGCCACCGTCGCGAGCAACGCCGCCTTGTCGGCGAAGTGCCGGTACGGGGCGGCGGCGCTGACCCCGGCCCGGCGGGCCGCCTCGGTCAGCGTGAAGCCCTTGGGCCCCTTTTCGGCGACCAACGACAGTGCGGCGCTGGTCAGGGCGCGTTTCAGGTCGCCGTGGTGGTAGCTGTCCCGCCGCACCGCCCCGGTCGGCGATTTTCGCTCGCGTGCCATGTTGACGAGATTAACATTAGGGACTATGTTAAAGCCATTCACATCCGAAGGAAGGGGACGAAATGGACCCGCAACTGACCCCCCGCGCCGGCGACCGCGACCGGGAGCGGGCGGCAACCCGCCTGGGCCAGGCGCTCGCGCAGGGCTACCTGGAACTCGACGAATACGACCGACGCGTGCGGGCGGTGTTCGCCGCGCAGACCACCGGGGAGCTGCGTGAGCTGCTCGCCGACCTTCCGCTCGAGCGCATTCGCCGCGCGGACCCGCGGCGCCGCGCCGCCCGCATCCAGGCCGCCCGCCGCGGGGTGCGCATTCACCTCGGCGCCTATCTCGCGATGACCGTCATCGTGCTCACCGTGTGGGCGGCCGTCGCCGCCACCACCGGCGCCACGTACTTCTGGCCGGTATGGCCCATCCTCGGCGCCGGGATCGGTCTCGTCAGCCACGCGCTGGGCATCCGCCCGGCCGTGAAAACCGTTGCGCGGTAGGGGTTTGCCATGTCGTGGGCCGTCATCACCGGTGCCAGCTCCGGATTCGGCGCGATCTTCGCCGACCAGCTGGCAAGGCGAGGCATGTCGTTGGTGCTCGCAGGGCGCGACGAAGCCCGACTCAAAGCGGTCGCCCAGCGGGTCGAGCAGCCCGTTGAGCTTGCCGTCGGCGACCTTGGCACCCCGGCCGGCGTCGACAACCTGGTCGCCCGCTTGGACGGCCGGGAGGTCGACGTGCTGGTCAACAACGCCGGCTTCGGCACCTACGGCCCGTTCGCGGAGGTCGACGCCGAGCGCGAGCGCGAGCTGGTCGCGGTCAACGTCGACGCGCTGGTGCGGCTGACGCACGCGGTGCTGCCCGGCATGCTGGCGCGGGGTCGGGGCGGCGTCCTGAATGTCGCCTCCACCATCGCCTTTCAGCCCGGCCCGTATCAGGCCACCTATGGCGCGTCGAAGGCTTTCGTGCTGTCGCTGAGCCAAGCGTTGTGGGCCGAGACGCGCGGTTCCGGGGTGACCGTCACCGCGTTGTGCCCCGGGCCCACCCGGACCGGGTTCGTCGATGCGCTCGGCTCGGACGTTTCGCACACCGCGATCTATCGCCGGCTCGCCGCGCCCGAACCCGTCGTGGCCGCCGGGCTGCGGGGGCTGGATCGGGGCCGCGCCGTCGTCGTGCCCGGGTGGCGCCTTCGCACGATGGCCACCGGCTCACGACTGATGCCCGGGTGGCTCTCGGCGGTCGTCAGCGGCCGAATGCTGCGGCCCGCCGAGCCGAGCTAGGTCTTGGGCCGAACGCCCGCGGCGCGATAGACGAAGACCGGCTGCACGGGAAAGCGCAGCGTCGTGGTCGGCAGCGTCTGAAGCACCTCGTCGGGAATCTTCTTGCGGTAGTTGAGCCGCATCGACCCGCTGAAGGCGGGATCGACGCCGTGCAAATCGATTTCGAGATTCAGGCCCTTGCCGGTGATGGTGGCGCGGGCCGGCCCCCTGGCGTTGTTCCAGGGGCAGTCGATCGATCGGAGGTTGGCGTCCCCGCGCGCGGGCAGCGTGGCGACGACCCGTGCCGCGGTGAACGCGAACGCGCCCGTGTAGCGGGACACGCCCGAAGCCGAATAGACGCCCGGCACATGGCCGCCGAAGTGCCGGCTGACGCCGACCTTGCCGGCGCTGAAGATGATTCCCTCGGCGTCGAGCTCGTCGCGCAGCGCGGCGGGCAGTTTGCCGATTTCGGACAGGTTGCGGAGGAAGCCGAACACGTTCCAGACCGTAGCGTCTATTGCACCGTGACGTTGGCCGTATAGGTGCACGCCGGTTTGGAGTCCTTGCCGACGAAGCTGGTGTAGGACGTGCCGATGGTCGTGGTTCCCGGCTTCAGCGCGGTGAACGTCCACACCTCCGTGCCGGGCGCCCCCAACGCGTCCGAGCTCGGTGGCACGAATTCGTGGCTGGTCTGCTTGAGGACCCCCGAGTCGCCGATCTTCATGTCCGGCGCCCACCGGTACGGGGTGGTGTAATTCGAGCCCAACTTCACGACGAGCGTGTTGCCGACCGCCAGCGTGATGCCCTGGGTGATGACGCTCTGCGTGAGCACGTCGTTCATCGGCACCTGCAGCGTCTTGGTCGACGGCGGGTTCCTGGACTCGAAATGGCAACCCACCAGGATCGGCGAAACGAGCATCGCGACGGTCACCAAAAGCCTGATCTTCCCGACAGTCATCGAGCCCATTATGGCCTGAAGCCCCATCGACGCGCGGCCCGGCGATACCCCATGGGCGGCTCGGCGTTTCGCGCGCGCGTTTGCTGCGCGTCGGGTAGCTTCTGTGCATGTTTGGCATCATCCGGCCCTGCCGTCACCGGCTCGGCGGCGAGCTGGCGGCGGCCTGGACAGCCCAGTTGTGCGGATTGTGTCTGGCGCTGCGCGACGACTACGGCCAGACCGCGCGCATCGCCACCAACTACGACGGCCTGGTTGTCTCGTTGCTGGTCGAGGCGCAATCGCCCGGGGAACCGAGCCGCCGCGCGGCCGGGCGCTGCCCATTGCGCGGGATGCGCCGCGCCGATGTGGCCACCGGTGACTGCGTGCGGCTGGCCGCGGTGGTGTCGTTGGCGCTGGCCGCCGCGCGGGTCCGCGATCACGTCGACGACCGCGACGGGGTGGTCGGCGTGGCCGGGGTGCGGCCGGCCGCGCGCCGCATCGCCGAACGCTGGGTGCGCCAGGGCACCGACACCGGTCACAGCCTGGGCTTCGACACGGGCGTGCTTGTCGCCGCGATGGACCGCCAGGCCGCCCTCGAATCCCAGGCCCGCCCCGGTAGCTCGCTGTTGCTGGTGACTGAGCCCACCGAGACCGCCGTCGCCGAGGCGTTCGCGCACACCGCGGTGTTGGCCGGTCGTCCGGACAACGCGGCGCCGCTGCGCGAGATCGGGCGGCTGTTCGGCCGGGTGGCGCACCTGCTCGACGCGGTCGAGGACTACCGCGACGACGTCGCGCGGGGGAAGTGGAACCCGTTGGCGGCCACGGCAACTCCCGTGGCAACGGCGCGCGCCCTATGCGACGACGCGGCGTTGGGCATCGAGCTGGCGCTGGCCGACGTGTCGTTCACCGACGGCCGGCTGCCCCACCGGCTGCTGACCAGCGAGGTGCGCCGATCGATCAAGCGCACCTTCGCCCACGCCGGTTTCAGCGCGCAAACCGGGACGCCGCACGGCCAGCAGGAACCCATCAACTTCGGCGATCAGCCCGGGCAGCCCGAAGGTGACGGCGAAAACCCCGCCGGCAAGCGCAAGAAGAGCGGGGACGGCACCGGCTGCTGGTGTTGCTGCGAGAGCTGCGACTGCTGCTGCGACGACTGCTGCTGCGACTGCTCCTGACCGGCCGCGCGCGACGGAATCCCCGGCCTTCAGGCGACTCTCGACGGGTCTGAAGTGACCTAACCGACAACCCCGCCCGCCCCATCCCCGCTCGGCGCGAGCCGAGCAAGTCCGGCAGGATGGGCTGGTGTTTGGCCTCGTCCTGATCGTCGCGCTCGTCTCCACCGTCATCGTCGGGACGGTCATCGGCCGGCGCTATCGCGTCGGTCCGCCGGTGCTGCTCATCGTGCTCGGCACCCTGCTCGGCCTGGTCCCCCATTTCGCCAATGTGCATGTCAATGGCGAGGTGGTGCTGTTGCTCTTCCTGCCGGCGATCTTGTACTGGGAGGGGCTGAACACCAGCTTCCGCGAGATCCGGGCGAACGCGCGCATCATCGTCTTCCTCAGCGTCGGCCTGGTGATCGCGACGGCGGTGGCGGTCTCGTGGACGGCCCGGGCGCTGGGGATGGACTCGCACGCGGCGGCCGTCCTGGGCGCCGTGCTCTCCCCCACCGACGCCGCCGCCGTGGCCGGCCTCGCCAAGAAGTTGCCGCGCCGGTCCGTCACCGTCCTCAAGGCCGAGAGTCTCATCAACGACGGCACCGCGCTGGTGCTGTTCGCCGTCACCGTCCACGTCGCGATCGGCGGATCCGCGATCACCCCGCCCGACCTGGTCGGCCGTTTCGTCGGCTCCTACCTCGGCGGCATCGCCGCCGGACTCCTGGTCGGCGGTGCGGTGACGCTGCTGCGCAAGCGAATCGACGCCCCGCAAGAGGAAATGGCATTGAGCGTGCTGACGCCGTTCGCGGCGTTTCTGTTGGCCCAGAGCATGGACTGCAGCGGGGTCGTCGCGGTCATGGTCGCGGCATTGGTGCTCGCCTACGCCGGTCCGGTGGTGATCCGCGCGCGATCACGCCTGCAGGCCTACGCATTTTGGGACAGCGCGACCTTCCTGCTCAACGGCTCGTTGTGGGTGTTCGTCGGTGTTCAGATACCGGGGGCGCTGCGCGGCATCGCCGGCGTGGACGGCGGGATTCGCCACGCGCTGTTCATCGCGCTCGCCGTCACCGCCGTGGTGATCCTGTCGCGCATCTTCTGGGGCGAGCTCACGGTGTTGCTGATCCGCCTGATCGACCGCCGGCAGGCCCAACGCGAACGCCGGGTCAGCTGGCGGCAACGCTTCGTCACCGCGTGGGCCGGCTTCCGCGGTGCGGTCTCACTCGCCGCGGCGCTGGCCGTCCCGACCACCACGCTCAGCGGCGCGCCGTTCCCCGACCGGAGCCTGCTGATCTTCATCGTGGTGGTCGTCATCCTGACCACCGTCCTGGTCCAAGGGACCACGCTGCCCGCGGTGGTGCGCTGGGCGCAGATGCCCGAGGACGTCGCGCACTCCGAGGAGCTGCAACTGGCCCGCACCCGGGGTGTGCGAGCCGCCCTCGACGCGTTGCCCGCCGTCGCCGACGAGGTCGGCGTCGGCGACGACCTGCGGCGCCGGCTGCAGAAGGAATACGAGGAGAAGGCCGCGCTGGCGCTGGCCACCGAAGACGGCTCGACGAACAACCACCTGGTCAAGAAGAAGGAACTGGTCCGGCGGGTGCGGTTGGGTGTGCTCGACAGCAAGCGCCGGGAGATCACCGCGCTGCGCAACCAGAACCTGATCGACGACATCGTGCTGCGTGAGCTGCAGAACGAGATGGACCTCGAGGAAGTGCAGCTGCTCGACGCCGCCGACAACGAGTAAGGGCGTCGGTCTTCGACCGTACAGTCGGCTCCATGTTGCAGACGGTCGCGATCCGCGGGTATCGCTCGCTGCGCGAGGTGATCCTGCCGCTGGGCCGGCTCTCGGTGGTCACCGGCGCCAACGGCGCCGGAAAGTCGTCGCTGTACCGCGCGCTGCGGTTGCTGGCCGATTGCGGCCGCGGCGAGGTGATCGCCTCGCTCGCCCGGGAGGGCGGGCTGCAGTCCGCGCTGTGGGCCGGGCCCCAGGAGCTCAAGGGCGCCCGGCGCACCGGGAAGGTCGAGGGCACCGTGCGCAACCGGCCGGTTTCCCTCGAATTGGGCTTTTCTGCAAGTGATTTCGGCTATCTGGTCGACCTGGGCATCCCGGTGTCGGCGGGGCAAGCCCGCTCAGCTTTCGCTCGCGATCCGGAAATCAAGCGGGAGGCGGTCTTCGCCGGTCCGGTGTTGCGCGCCGGCACGACGCTGGTGCGCCGAGCCGCGAGTTTCGTCGAGGTCAGTGCCGACACCGGTCGCGGATTCGACGAGCTGTCCCGGTCGCTGCCGTTGTACCGCAGCGTGCTGGCCGAGTACGCCAACCCGCACGCGCTGCCCGAGCTCGCCGAGGTGCGCGAGCGGCTGCGCGGGTGGCGGTTTTACGACGGCTTCCGCGTCGACGCCGGGGCGCCGGCGCGGCACCCGCAGGTGGGCACCCGCACCCCGGTGCTCTCCGACGACGGCAGCGACCTGGCGGCCGCGGTCCAGACGATCATCGAGGCCGGCTTCGACGACCTGAGCCGCGCCGTCGCCGACGCGTTCGACGGCGCCACGATTTCGGTCGCCGTGCACGACGGCCTCTTCGATCTGCAGTTGCGTCAGCGCGGCATGCTCCGGCCCCTGCGATCGGCGGAATTGTCCGACGGCACACTGCGATTCCTGCTGTGGGCCGCCGCGTTGTCCAGCCCGCAGGCGCCGTCGCTGATGGTGCTCAACGAACCGGAGACCTCGCTGCACCCGGAGTTGGTGCGCCCACTCGCGGGGCTGATCCGCACCGCCTCGGCGCGGACGCAGGTCCTGGTGGTCACCCATTCCCGCACGCTGTTGGAGGCCATCGGCGACGACTCCGTCGACATCGAGCTGTACAAGGAGTGGGGCGAAACGCGCGTCGCCGGCCAGGACCTGCTGAGTACGCCGCCGTGGGACTGGGGCAAGCGCTAGCTTCGCGCGGCCGGGCCTCACCCCGTCACCCCATCCCATCGAGCGTGCATTCACGGCGGTGTTTCTCGGCGTGTCGCCGCCCTGGGCGCACACTCAACGCCCAGTAGGCACGCGCTCGAAGCCTGCGCGGCGGAATTCATGGACTGTTCAGGCCGGCGTCAGGTCCGCATTGTTGAGTGCACACGCGCACCGCGTGTCCTCACCTTATGCGCGTTGTACAGGTCGCCAATTTCTACGGCCCTCGCTCCGGCGGCCTTCGCACCGCGGTGGACCGGCTGGGCGCCGAATACTGCGCCGGCGGTCACGAGGTGTTCCTGATCGTGCCCGGGCAGCGGGCCGAACGCAGCCAGCTGGGCACCGGCGTGGTGCGAATCACCCTGCCCGCCAGGCTGATTCCCCTCACCGGCGGCTACCGCGCGGTGCTGCCCGGACCCGTCAAGGCGCTGCTGGAGGCGTTGCGGCCCGACGCACTGGAGGTTTCGGACCGGCTGACGCTGCGATCACTGGGCCGGTGGGGCCGCGACCACGGTGCCACGACCGTGATGATCTCCCACGAGCGGTTGGATCGCCTTGTGGGGCAAGTGCTTCCGCGGCGGGCCGCGGTCAGGTTCGCCGACCTGGCCAACGCGCGCACCGCGGCCGATTACGACACGGTGGTGTGCACCACCGGTTTCGCCCGGGAGGAATTCGATCGAATCGGCGCCACCAACACCGTTACCGTTCCCCTGGGCGTCGACCTGCAGACCTTTCACCCGCGCCGCCACTCCTACCTGGTGCGGCGTCGCTGGGCCGCACCGACGCAGCTGCTGGTGGTCCATTGCGGCCGCCTGTCGGTGGAGAAACGCGTCGACCGCAGCATCGACGCGATCGGCGAGTTGCGCCACGCCGGGGTCGACGCCCGGCTCGTCGTCGTCGGTGAGGGTCCGCTGCGGGCCAGGCTGGAGCGTCAGGCGGCCCGGCTGCCGGTCGATTTCACCGGCTTCGTCTCCGATCGGCGCACGGTCGCCGGGCTGCTGGCCTCCGCCGACGTGACGCTGGCCCCCGGGCCGCACGAGACCTTCGGGCTGGCGGCGCTGGAGTCGCTGGCCTGCGGGACGCCGGCCGTCGTCTCGCGCACCTCCGCGCTCACCGAGATCATCACCCCGGACAGCGGCGCTTCGGCGGATAACCACCCGGCCGCCATCGCGCGGGCGGTCAGCGCCATCACCCGTCGTCCCGAGCACCACCGTCGCGTCTCCGCGCGGCGCCGCGCCGAGGACTTCACCTGGCATCGCGCTGCGGCGGGCATGCTGGCCTCGCTGGGGGCCGCCGACGACGACGCCGAACACACGGCTTAGAAGTCGGAGGCCGCCCACGACCCGGGCGGGTAGGGCGGCACCGTGCCGGCGAACGCGCCGTCGGTAAGCCTGCACAACGTGTCGGAAATCGTTCCGGCATTGGCCAATACCTTCGGGTCCCCACCGGGCGCGAGGCGTGCGACCACCGCCTGCCAGGAATAGCCGACGCCGCCGTGCTCGTACCAGAGGAACCAGTCGGCGTCGCGATGGCCGGCCCGGATCAGCCGGCGGAACGGCAGTGTCGGGTCGCTGACCGAGTCGGTCGCGTTGAATGGCGCGCCGATGTCGGCGATGGGCGGTAGCAGCTTGAGCAGCTCCGGCGGCACTTGCGACAAGTGCTGCACTTCTTGAACGGGCGTCGTCAGCGCGCACTGGGTGTTTGGCACCGCCTGGGCCGGGACCGCCGTTGCCAGGACCGCCGTGACCGCAACACATCCGGTCATTCCGTAGCTGATGCGCGCCACGATCCGCTCCATCTGCTCTGCCGCCCCTCAGCACACTACGCCCGGCCGATAGGCTCGATCGAGTGAACGCCCGAGATCAGGTGTTGATCACCGCCGCGGCATTGGCCAACCTCATCGAGGCCGGCGAACCGCTCACCATCCTCGACGTCCGTTGGCGCCTCGATGAACCCGACGGGCGGCCCGCCTACCTTCAGGGCCACATACCGGGCGCGGTGTATGCGTCCTTGGAGGACGAACTCAGCGACCACGCCGTCGCCGGACGCGGCCGCCACCCGCTGCCCTCGGGGAGCGATCTGCAGGCCGCCGCGCGTCGGTGGGGCGTCCGGCAGGACGAGCCGGTGGTGGTCTACGACGACTGGAACCGCGCCGGCTCGGCGCGGGCCTGGTGGGTGTTGACGGCGGCCGGCCTGCCGAACGTCCGCATCCTGGACGGCGGCCTGGGGGCCTGGCGATCGGCCGGCCGGAGCCTCGAAACCGGCGACGCCACACCGCAACCCGGGAATGTGACTGTGCCCCATGATGATCTGTATGCGGGGGCCCTACCCACCCTGACCGCCGAGCAGGCCGGCGCGGGCGGCGTGACGTTGCTCGACGCGCGGGCACCCGAACGTTTCCGCGGCGAAGTCGAGCCGCTCGACCCGGCCGCCGGGCACATCCCCGGTGCCACCAACCTGCCGAGCACGGCCGTTCTGTCCGCCGACGGCACGTTCGGCGGCGAAGAGGCGCTCCTGCGACTGCTCGCCGACCGCGAGATCGAACGGGATGCCGCGGTGGGCGCCTACTGCGGATCCGGCGTGACCGCCAGCGTCACGGTCGCCGCCCTGGCGGCGGCGGGCCGGGACGCGGCGCTGTTTCCCGGGTCGTGGTCCGAGTGGTGTGCGGACCCGGGCCGCGCGGTGGCCGTCGGCCCCGAGTAGCGGCTCAGGTGCCGGCCCAGCTCCGCAGGAAAGCGGCGGTTACCCGGGCGGCGTTGTTCGCCGCGATCCGCTTGTAGCAGAAGAACTGAAACGGAAAGCCCGGCAGGTGAAGCGGATCGCCCGGCCCGTCGGTGATGCCCCGGATGCCCAGGAATGGGACGCCGTGCGCGTCGGCCACGGTCTGCGCGGCCGCGGTCTCCATGTCGGTTGCGGCATAGGCCGGGTCCGACGTCGAGACGATGCGCATGTTGCTGATCAGGGCGCTTCTCAGCCAGGGGCCCGCCGTCTGCCGGAAGTTGCCGGTATACCGCAGCGACCGATCGGGCGCGCTGCGCGGCTGACAGCCGAAAACGTCGCCGCCGTTCGGGATGCACGGAAACGCGACGCCGTTGTTGTTGTCCCAGCTGCATCCGTCGCCCCCAACGACGATCCGCGGCCGTCGCCGCAAATCGATCCGGTGGGTGACGCTTTCCAGTGCGACGGAAAGCTTCCCGGCCTCGGCCAGCATGCCGGGGTCAACCGCGCGGAATGTGGTGCCGTGGTCCAACGTCCACCGCGCCGGAACGGCGACGTCCGCGATGCCGGTGCGGCCCGCCCCACCGGCGACGCCCGAAAACACCACGGCGGCAATGGAATCGCGAGGGAAGCGGGTGAGCGCGGCCTCGGTGGTGTCGACGGCGTTCACCAGGCCGATGCCGGTCATCGCGACGATCACCCTGTTGCCGGCGATCGAGCCGAGATAGAAGCGCCGCCGGTCGGCGATCACCACCGGATCGGCATCGAGCGTGGTGTGGGACAGCACGGCGTCGGCCTCGCCCGGAAAGGCGGACAGCACCAGCGTGCGCCGCTCCCCATCTACACCCACCGCATCAGTAAACGCCACGAGACGGCGTGGCTTGGCCGATTCCGGTCCCCCATGCGCACGTCAACGGCTAATCTCAGCGGCGTTGCAGCCGACCGGTGGGCGCGGCCCACGGAGGAGTCCCGCACATGCTCGAAGTGATCGAACGAACGCCCGGCCGCGAATCCCACCAGCCTCCGGTGCTATTCGTGCACGGGGCGTGGCACGGCGCCTGGTGCTGGGACGAGCACTTCCTGGACTACTTCGCGGACAAGGGCCACCGGGCGCTGGCGCTGAGCCTGCGCGGTCACGGAAGCAGTCCGGCGCCCAGGTCCATGCGGTTGTGCTCGATCGCGGATTTCGTCGCCGACGTCGCATCCGTCGCCGACGGACTGGGCGAACGGCCGGTGGTGGTCGGGCATTCCCTGGGCGGCTTCGTGGTGCAGAAGTATCTGGAGTCACACGAGGCTGCGGCCGCCGTACTACTCGCCTCCGCACCCCCGAACGGCATCCAGGGATTCCTGGCGCGCCGGTTCAAGCGGCACCCGTGGTACACCGCCAGCGGCCTGGCGATGACCAGGTCGCTGCGCGGTGTCGGCGCCACGCCGGAATTGGCCCGCGAAACCTTCTTCTCGCCGTCGCACTGCGAAGCCGACGTTGCGCGCTATGCCGCGGAACTCTGCGAGGAGTACGCCCTGAGGATCGCGATCGACATGCTCTGGCATGACCTGCCCAGGCCCCACCTCGTCACCGCCCCGCTGTTGGTGTTGGGCGCCGAAGACGACGTGTGCTTCACCCAACGGGAAGTCCAGGCCACCGCGGCCGCCTACGGCACGCAAGCCGAAATCTTCCCTAAGATGAGCCACGACATGATGCTCGACCCTGGCTGGCTCGCCGTCGCCGAACGAATCCACGCATGGATCGAAACATGCGTGCCCGCAACGCAATGACCGGCCGGCTGGACGGCAAGGTCGCGATCATCACCGGCGCGAGCACCGGCCTGGGACCCGTGCTCGGCTCGCTCTTCGTCTCCCAGGGCGCCAAGGTCTTGCTGGCCGCGCGACGCGAAGAGCTGGTGCGCGCCGCCGCCGAAGCGGCCGGTCCCGGCGCCATCGCGATGCGCGCGGACGTGACCGACGAGCGCGACGTCGCCGCCATGGTGTCGCGAGCCGTCGACGAGTTCGGCCATGTCGACATCTTGTGCAACAACGCCGCCGCCCCCGGGCAGGACCGCTGGATCTGGGAGCAGACCCTGGACAACTGGAACGCCACCATCGCCATCGACGTGACCGCGGCGATGCTGTGCACCCGCGAAGTGCTCAACCAGTCGATGCTCGCGCGCCGTCGCGGCGTCATCCTCAACTTCTCCTCCACGGCAGGCTATTCCGGCGTCGTCCGCAAGAGCCACTACGTCACCGCCAAGGCCTCCCTTCGGGCCTTCACGAAGACGGTCGCGCTGGAGGTCGGCCCCTATGGCATCCGGTGCAACTGCATCGTGCCCGGCGCCATCGACACCGAGCTGTGGCGTCGATGGGTGCAACGCACCGCCGACGAGCAAGGGGTCGACGTCGCCGCCCAACGCGAGAAAGCGCTCAAAGGGGTTGCGCTGCACGCCATTTCCTCGCCCGACGACGTCGCCAACCTCGCCCTGTTTCTGGCCAGCGACGAAAGCCGGACCATCACCGGCCAATCGATCCCCGTCGACGCCGGGGGGTACATGCAGGGATGAGCGCCCCACGACTCTCCGTGGCCACGCCCGTGGTGACGATGTTCCCGAAGGCCAGCGGCGACTGGGAGAAGGACGCCTCGATCGAGGACCTGGCCCTTATCGCCGAGGCCGCGGATCGGCTCGGCTATCACCACCTGACCTGCAGCGAACACATCGCGCTGCCCGCGGCCGAGACGCACCGCCGTGGCGCCCGTTACTGGGATCCGCTGGCCACGTTCGGCTACCTGGCGGCGCGCACGCAACGAATTCGGTTGGCCACGAACGTGCTGGTGCTCGGATACCACCATCCGCTCGAGATCGCCAAGCGCTACGGCACGCTGGACAAGGTCAGCAACGGCAGGCTCATCCTCGGGGTCGGCGTCGGCAGCCTGAAGGAGGAGTTCGAGCTTCTCGATGCGCCCTTCGACGACCGCGGACCGCGGGGCGACGACGCGCTCAGGGCGCTGCGCGCGTCGCTGTCGGCGCCCGAACCCGCCTACCGCGGCGAGTTCTATTCGTTTGGCGGCATGGTGGTCGACCCCTGCGCGGTGCAGGACCGGGTCCCGATCTGGGTGGGCGGGCGCACGCTACGTTCGTTGCGCCGCGCCGCGACCCTGGCCGACGGCTGGGCGCCCTTTGCCGTGAGCCTGTCCGAAGCCCGAGACTGGTTGCGCCGCTTCGAGCTTCGGCCGGGGTTCGAGGTCGTCCTGCCGACTGCCGCTGCGCTGGACCCGATCAACGAGCCGGAGCGCACCCGCGACGCCGTCGGCGAGGCCGCCGAGCACGGCGCCACCATCGTGCCCGCCGTCTTCCGCCACACCTCGCTGCAGCACTACCTGGACAGCCTCCAAGCGTTGGCCGAGTTGCACTCCCCCGGCGGCGCCGCGTGATTCGCGTCAGGGCGGGCATATTCAGCCTCACCGCGCCGGCCGACGACGACGGCAGCTATCTGCGCTGGCACCTGCTCGATCACATGCCCGAGCAGTATCAACTGCCGGGCATCGTGCACGGGCTGCGCTGGATCGCCGACGGCGACTATCCCCAACACCGCCTGGCGGCCGACGGTCCGCTTGGCGAGATCGGCAACGCGGTGCACTACCTGGTGAGCGATCCCGTCGAGGAGACCTTCGACGACTTCGTCGCGCTCGGACGCGCGCTGCGCGAGAACGGTCGGTTTCCCGTCGTCCGCCCGTCCCTGCAAGTGGCCGGGCTGCGCCTGCTGCAGTGGCGATCCTCGCCGCGGGCGCTGATATCCCCCGAGGTGGTGCCGTTTCGGCCGCACCGCGGCGTCGTCCTCCTCGTCGAGGAACCGGTCGACGGACGCCGTCCGGACGAGTGGCTGCAATGGCTGCACGCCGAGCACCACCCGGCGCTGCTCGATACGCCGGGCGCGGCCGGGGCGTGGACCTTCGGTTCGAGCGCGGGCTGGAGCCGCCTTCCGCGCGGATGGCGAACGGACCACCAGTACATCACCGTCATCTACCTCGACGACGACCCGCTGACCACGACCGACGCCCTGGCGCCGGCCATCGAAGGGCGCTGGCGGTCGGGCGCGGTGCGGCCGGTGTTCGCCGGACCGCTGCGCAGCATGGTGAATTGGGAAGCGTGGCGGTAAACCCCGCGGTCGACTGGCCGCCAGGAAAAGGAGACCTTCCCGAAACGAATGGGTCCTATAGTCCTCGCTGGCAAGGGAGGTGAGATGACGAATCCGTACGCGCTGGCGGCCGCCGGCATCGCGCTGGCCGCCGGTATCTCCGGCTGTTCGGGCAAGGCCAGCCAGCCGGCGACCGCCCCGAGTGCGAGCCCGGTTTCGGTAACCACGACCGTGATGATCGACGGAAACAAACACACGATGACCGCCGGCGTCGAATGCACCAGTGCGGCGGCGCAACCCAACGCGTCACCGCCCGAGTCGGGTGACCTCACCACCCGGATCAGCGTGCGCGACGATACGGCGTCGGTGTCCTTGGCCCTCTCGGACGAGAAACCGCCCATGGTCGACGGATTCGCGATCTCGCTTACGCTCGCCAACGGCCAGTACCAACTCCCCTACCAGGCCGCCAGGTCGGCGACCCAGGTGCAAGCGACCAAGGAGGGCAAGAGTTACACGGTGACCGGGACCGGCGAGGCGACCACCCCCGGCCAAAGCGCCACGCGCCCGGTCACTTTCGGGGTGCACGTCACGTGCCCGTGACGGAGCGGTGCTGACGCATGGTTGTTAACCGCGACCCGCTCTGCGATGCTGGCAGCTTGGACATCTTCGCGGAGTGGCAAAGCGGCGGCGCGGAACTGCGTTGGCGGTCAACGACCGCCGCCAACAATGGGCACGAAGTCGCGGTGTTCAGCCGCCGCTGCGGGACACCGGGCGCGCCCGCGCTGGTGCTCGTGCACGGCTTCCCGACGTCGAGCATCGACTATCACGGCCTGGTGGGCGACCTGGGCTTTGAGTTCGACATCTACCTGCTCGACTTCCCCGGCTACGGCCTCTCCGACAAACCGCCTGAGCCCTACGTGTATTCGCTCTACGACGACGCGCGCCTGCTCGTTTACGCCATCACCCAGGTGTGGAATCTGTCCGAGTTCCGCATGCTCACCCACGACCGCGGCAGCAGCGTCGGCATGATCGCGCTGGAGCTGCTGGCGGCGCTGGATCCGCCATCCCTACCCCTCGACCTCATCCTGACCAACGCCAACATCTATCTACCGCTGTCCAATCTCACGGTCTTTCAGACCGCTCTGCTCGACTCCGCGACGGGTCGGCCCACCGCCGCCGCGACGACACCGGAGATGCTGGCGGCCGGCCTGGGAGCCAGCACCTTCATGCCGCGCCGAACGCTGGACGACCCGGAGATCGCCGCGTTGGCGAAATGCTTCGCCCACAACGACGGCATCCGCGTCCTGCCGGACACCATCCAATACCTGCACGAGCGGGCGGCGGACGAAACCGGTTGGCTGGAAGCGCTTTCCAAGAGCCCGGTCAACACCACGGTGGTGTGGGGGCTGCACGACAATGTCTCGCCGCTGCGCGTGCCCAACCACGTCTGGCAGACGTACCTGAAGAACAAGCCCGGCCGCAACCGCTACTGGGTTATTCCCGGGGCCGACCATTACCTGCAATGCGACGCGCCCGACCAGCTGGCCCAGATCGTTCGGCTGACGGCCCAGGGCGACGACATCCCGCTGCAGACCCTCGGCAACGTGCCCGACGGCGCGGTGTTGGTGGACGTAAGCGCTTCCTAGCTTTGCGCCGAACGTCACGCTGGCGTGACGCTCGACACCCCGCGTCACGCTGGCGTGACGCTCGACGGGGAGTGCCAGCCAGTCAGCCCGTGACGACCGGTAACCGCGCCCAGCCGCGCACGCTGGCGGTGTGCGCCCGCTGGGCGTTGGCGTAGTCGACCTCCCAGTCGGGCCAGCGCTTGAGCACCTCTTCGAGCGCCACCCGGCCCTCCATCCGGGCCAGCGCCGAGCCGAGACAGAAGTGCAGGCCCTGCCCGAAGCTCAGATGGCCGCCCTGGCGGTGAATGTCGTAACGGTCGGGATCGTCGAAGTGACGATCGTCGCGGTTGGCAGAACCGTTGAGCAGCAACATGTATGAGCCCTCCGGCACCACCCGGCCGTAGAGTTCGGCGTCCTGGGCGACGTAGCGGGCCTGCACCGGCGACGGCGGTTCGTAACGCAGCGTCTCCTCGACCGCGCCGGGAATCAGGGACGGGTCGGCGACAAGCTCTCGCCGCTGATCCGGATGATCCGACAGCAATTGCCCCATGTAACCGATCAGCCGGGCGGTGGTCTCGTTTCCGGCGCCGGCGATCATCGCGGTGTAGGCCAGCACCTCGGTCCGCGACAACGGCCGCCGGGTGCCGTCGGGTTCCTCGATCTCGGCCCGCAGCAGATCCGTCATCAGGTCGTCGGACGGGTGATCGGCCCGCCATTCGATGTACTCCGCGAACACGACGATGCTCTCCTCGAACAGCTTCGCGTTGACCGCGGCGGGGTCGCGCTCGTCGGACAACTCGATGTAAGCGCCGCCCCGATCGCGAATCTTGGCCTGATCTTCCTCGGGTATGCCCAGCAGGTAACCGATGGTCCGCATCGGCATCATCGCCCCGAGGTCGGCGATGAAATCGAAGCCGCCCGCACCGACCAGCGGATCCAGCTCCCGCACGCAGAAGCCGCGCACCAGGTCCTCCACCGCCAACATGCGCCGCGGCGTGAAGACCCGGGACAGCAGCCTGCGGTGCAGGTCGTGCAGCGGTGGGTCCTCAAACAGCAGAATGCCCGGTGGCACTTCGATATTCGCGAACAAGATGTCGGCCGTGGTCCCCCGCCCAGACCGGTAGGTCTGCCAGTTCGGCAGTTCGCGGGCCACGTCCTCGTACCGGCTCAGCGCGTAGAAGTTGTACTTCTCGTTGTAGTACAGCGGCGCCTCGTCGCGCATGCGCTTCCACACCGGGTACGGGTCGTCGTCGATGTCGGAGTCGAACGGGTCGTAGTACAGGTCGACCGCGCTGGTTCCTGGCATGGTTGATCTCCCTTAGTCGTTGCGGTGCAGGAAGCCGTGCAAGATCGCCTGGACCAATTCGGACACGATCACTTCTCTCGACGGCGGCTTGGCGCCGAAGTAGGTGGAACGCAACGCGGCCATGCCGGCGATCATCGCCACCGTCGAGTAGGCCGGCAGGTCCGGATGTTCCGACCGCAGGCCACGCAGGTTGATGCCCTCGGCGCTGATCTGACCGAGCACCGTGAAAGCCCGTCGAACTTCGGGGATGCCGGCGTCGGCCGCCTCCTCGTCGCTCAGGGCTTCCGATGCCATCAGCGTCAACAACAGGCCCCGGTGTTCGACCAACACGTCGTAGAGCCGACCGACGAAAAGCCCGGCCAGTTCCTCCTCGTCCGTCTCTTCGGGGATGACGGATTGCCACGTCCGGCCGAAGTCGTCGACGAAGCTGGTGAACGGTAGGACCAGCGCCTCGCGAAAGAGCGCGGCCTTCGAGCCGAAGTGCCGGAACAGCAGGTGTTCCGTGACGCCTGCGGCCTGGGTGATTTCCCGGGTCGTCGTGCTCCGATAGTCCTGGCGCGCAAAGAGTATCCGGGCGGCGTCGAGCAGAAGCTGGCGCGGAGCGCCACGGGGGCGGCGATTCGCCGGGGTCGGCGCGTCTGCCGCGCCACGTTTCGTGGTGGGTGGCCGCTGGGGCACAGGTTCGCTCCTCGCCGGACGGTTGACTGCCTTTAGGATAGTGTGCACTATCTAATGCGTCGAGGTGGTATCGGAAGGGGTGCGGCCGTGGGCGCTGTCATCATGCTGGGCACGTTGTTCGGGCTGGTCATTCTGATATTCGGCCTGGTGCTGCGCCTTGACCCGCAGGCGCGCCGGACCGCGGGGACCGACCAGTGAGTTCCCAGATGACCCCCGTGATGCAGGCGGCCAGCGACTTCGCGCTGATCGGGGGCATCGGGTTCACGGCCCTCGGCGTGTACCTCAGTGTCCGCCGGCGCCGGCTACACCCACTTCTGCTGCTGTGCATCTCGGCGATGTCCTTCTCGTGGATCGAGGCCCCCTACGACTGGGCGATGTACGCGCAGTTTCCGCCGGCCATCCCCCGCATGCCCTCGTGGTGGCCGCTCAACGTCACGTGGGGCGGGCTGCCCCTGTTCGTTCCCGTCGGCTACATCTCCTACTTCGTGCTGCCGGCCGTGACCGGCACGGCCCTCGGACGATGGCTGAGCGCGCGGTTCGGCTGGCGCAGGCCCCCAACGTTGTTGGTGGTCGGTCTCATCGTCGGCTTCTGCTGGGCGCTCTTTTTCAACGGGTTCCTGGGCGCCAAGCTCGGGGTGTTCTATTACGGCCGGGTGATTGCGGGGCTGGCGATCCGCGAGGGAACCGTGCATCAATATCCCCTCTACGACTCCCTCGCGATGGCCATCCAGATGATGGTCTTCACCTACCTGTTGGGCCGCACCGACGCGCAGGGACGAAACGTCATCGAGATGTGGGCCGAGAACAGGTCGAAGAGCCGCCTCGGCGCGTCGCTACTGTCCGTCGCCGCGGTGATCGTCGTCGGAAACGTCCTCTATGGCGCGGTTTTCGCGCCCCACCTGGCGACGAAGCTCGGCGGCTGGGTCACCGCGGGGCCGACGGAACAACTGTTCTCGGGCGTGCCGAACCAACCGCCATAACAGCCGCGCCCAACGTGGAGTTGTTGGGCGAAAATGGGCAAAGTCGCCTCAACAACTCGACGTTCGGCGCGTGTGCGTCCAACCTCACCCGAGAGCCTCGGGCAGCACGACCTCGCCCACGCGCTTGAGATACGGCCACGCGACATCGGGCGGCAGGCCGCCGCACAGCGGGGACAGGTTGAGCACCTGGCCGGCGCGGACCCGCGAAATGGCTTCCGGCACAGAGATAATGATGTGGGAAGTCGGCGCGGCGCGCAGCTCGTCGACGGTGTTCACGTGCGAGAAGCCGGCCGTCGTCTCGTCCCCGGGGTTCCACGCGGCGTAGGTCCGCACGTCGTGCAGCAGGTGCTCGCCGATCTCCTTCCACGCCTGATCCACGTCGTCGGCGACGAACACGACCGAGGGCGTGTCGCGGCTGGGAAACATCGTGGGCCCGGGCTGATGGCCGTGCTCGCGGCAGGCTTCCTCGTAGGCCTGCTGCATGCCCGGCGCGTTGGCGTTGCCCAGCATGCCCAGGCCATACCGGCCGGCGCGACGAGCCGCGGCGACCGTTCCGCCACCCCACATCAGCGCCGGCCCGCCCGGCGTCAGCGGGCGGGGCGTCACGGTGATCCGCCGCCCGTCCTGGACGACGGTCTCCCCGGCAAGCAGTCGCCGCAACAGCCCCAGTTTCTCGTCGCAGAGGCGGCCACGGGTCTTCATCGGCACGCCGAAGTGCTCGAATTCCTCCGGCCGGTAGCCCAGGGCCAGGATGTACGAAGCCCGCCCGCGGCTCAGGATGTCCAGCACCGCCATGTCCTCGGCGAGACGCACGGTTTCGTAGAACGGCAGGATCAGAATCAGGCTCAGCGCCAGCCGCTGGGTCCGCGCGGCCACTGCTGAAGCCAGCAATAGCGGCGAGGGCAGATAGCCGTCCTCCGACCCGTGGTGCTCACACAGGACGGCGGCCAAACCGCCGTGTTCTTCGGCCCAGGCGCACATTTCGGGCACGGCTGCGTACAGATCGGTTGGGGGGGCGGCCCATTCGGGATCGCGCATGTCGAAGCGAAGTGTGTACACGGCAGACTCCTAGCCAGGCTATTCGTTCGACGTACGTTACACGTTTAGTCGAAGGCGTAAAGAGGCAGAGTCGTTGGGATGTCCAGAGAACTCAGCAGGCCCGCGGGCGCGTCGACGACGTACGGGATCGCGTTCACCACCCGCATGGCCGTCGACGCCATCGCGGCGCGCCCGGCACCGTGGCCCTCGGCCGCGCCGAGCGTCATGACGCAATGGATGTCGGGGTCGCCCTCGATGTCCACCCGATAGGTCGCGTCGAACTCCGATGTCGGCCAGCCGGGCGCGACATCGCGGGCCATCCGGATCACGTGCTCGATCACGATGGCCTCGCGGCCGTTGACCACACCCGCGGCCCGGGTTCGCACGGCACCGCAGGTGCCCGCCTTGATGGTGCCGAACGCCACCTCGATGTCGCGGTCGGCCAACTCGCGGTCCAGCGAACCGCGCACCAGCTCCACCTCGACACCCAGGCCGTTGGCCATCAGGAATATCGGTGCCTTCCAAGCCATCTCGATGAATCCGGGTGTCTTCAGCATGGGCTCGAAATCCAAGGGGCGACCGAATCCCATCCCGTCCATCATCACGTCCGCCACCGGGTAGTGGTCGTTGAGCGCGACCTCACTGGCCGTGATGGTGCGGATGCTCTTGGACTGCGTCGTCATCAGCAGGGCGAGCTGATCAGAGGCGAAACCCGGGAAGATGCCCGAGACGTAGAACGACGCGCCGCCGGCCTTGGCGGCCGCCTCGAGCTGGTCGCGCCAGTCCGGGGCGAAATACGCCGGCGGGTAGACGAGGCTCGTCGACGATGTCGACACCACGTTGACGCCGGCCCGCAGCAGCCGCAGGTAGTCGGGCACCGCGGCCCCGTCGCGTTCGGGCCCGCTCGCCGCGTACACCACGCAGTCGGGCGCCAGGGAGATCAGCGCATCGGCGTCGTTGGTGGCCGTCACGCCCAGGGGCTTGCCGCCGGCCAACTCGCCGGCGTCCTTGCCGACCTTGTCCGCCGAATGCACCCAGACCCCAACGAGTTCCAGGTCGGGACGACGGGCGATGGCGTCGATCGCGATCGCCCCAACACCGCCGGTGGACCACACGACGGTACGGATGGGCACCGGCGTTCTCATATGGCCCGCGCGGCGGCCGCCGCCGCCCGCTCGAGGTAGGGCCACGCGACATCGGGCGCGAGGCCGCCGCATAGCGGGTGCAGCGGCAGCGGCCGGCCGCCGCGGACGTACTCGGTCGCCTCATCGCAGGTCATGATGCGGTAGGGGCCGCCCTCGTTGCGCAAATCCGACACGCTGTCGGCGCGGGTGATGCTGGCAACGGAATCGTCGTGGGGCCGGTATGACGCCGCCGTCACCGCGTCGTGCAGCAGGTGGGGCCCGAGCACGTCCCAGGCCTCCTCGACGCCCCGCTTGTGTTCGGCGACGAACACCGCAGTCGGCACCCCCGGAGCGGGAAACTGGACGAATCCGGGTTCATGCCCGTGTGCGCGGCACTGCTCTTCGTAGAACTCGATCAGGCCGGGCCACTCCGTCTGGGACACGAACCCCAGGCCGTAACGCCCGGCCCGGCGGGCGGCGGCCTTGCTGCCGCCGGCGATCAGCATCACCGGCCCCGAGTCAGAACCGGACGGCGGCGTGACCCGGACTGTGCGCCCGCGATATTCGACGGGTTCGCCGCGAACGAGTGGCCCGAGAACGGCCAGGATTTCGTCGGCCGCGCGACCGCGCGTGGCCATGTCGATGCCGAAGTGGTCGTACTCCTCATGTCGATGTCCGACACCGAACGCGTACGACACCCGTCCCCGGCTGATCAGGTCGAGTACGCACATCTCCTCGGCGAGCCGAACCGGATCGCGTAGCGGAATCGTCACCGCGGCAAGCAGGATCGCCAACGTGTGCGTCCTGGCGGCGATCGCCGAGGCCAGCATCAGCGGCGACGGCAAATGGCCGTCGTCGGCCCCGTGATGCTCGGACAACACCGCCAACACTGCGCCGCGGGTTTCGCCCCACGCGCACATGTCGATTGCCGCGGCGTACAGCTCCGCGGCGGGCCCGGACCAGCGCGGAACCCGCATGTCGAATCTCAACGTAAACATCGGCGCCCCCCCGGTCCGCCTCTGAACACGCAGTCTAACGCCCGCATGGCTGCAAGTTAACCTAAAATTTGTTCGATAAGATAGTGCGCGCTTTCTTAAATCCTTGACCGAGGGATGTCGCGGCGGTAGCTTCAAATCGAATATCGGATACCAGCCGCCCCTGTCCGTGTCGTACGGGCAACGGCCGCAACAGTTTTCATCGTGCTGGCGACGCGCGCACACCTGAGGAGGACGAGATGACGGCTCACCGGGTGGTGGTGTGGGCGACGGGTGGCATCGGGTCGATCGCCATCCGTACCATCGCGCGTCGCCCGGATCTGGACCTGGTCGGCGTGTGGGTGCACTCGCCGGAGAAGGACGGCAAGGACGCCGGCGAGCTCGCGAACGGCGAGCCGATCGGCATCACGGCCACCACCGACGCCGACGCGCTGATCGCGCTGAAACCCGATTGCGTCATCTACGCCGCCAGCGGCCCGGAGCGCGACGCGCTGGCCATCCCGGATTACGTCAGGCTGCTCGAGTCCGGCATCAACGTCGTCACGACCAGCACCACCCGCCTGGTCAACCCGCACGCCTACGAACCCGCCGAGTGGCGCGACCAGCTGGTCGCCGCGGCCAAGCAGGGCCAGGTGTCGTTGTACGCGTCGGGGATCGAGCCGGGGTTCGCCGCCGATTACCTGCCGCTGGTGTTGTCCACCCAGTCATCGTCCATCGAGAAGATTCACGCGTTCGAGATCGGCCTGTACGACGACTACGGCGTCCCCGACATCATGAGCGACGCGCTGGGTTTCGGTCGACCGCTCGACTACCAGCCCTGGATCGGCTTCCCGGGTGCGATCGCGGGCGAATGGCAGGGCCAGATCCGGTTGGTCGCCGACGCCCTCGGCGTCGAGGTGCAGGAGGTCCGCGAGTATTTCGACCGCGCGGTGACGAACCGGACGCTGGAGGTCGCTATGGGCACCGTCGAGGCGGGCACCTGCGGTGCGCTGCGCATGCGGGCGATCGGTGTGGTCGACGGCCGGGAAGCCATCGTCATCGAGCAC
>NZ_LZJX01000040.1:0-45286 GCF_001667595.1 Mycobacterium sp. E2989
GTGAAGACCCGCATGGAAGAGCTCGAGGCCGAGCAGCAGCAGCTGCACTCCTACATCACGCAGGGCTGATTGCCCGGGCACTTCGCCGAACGTGCACTCTGGGCGAAGATTCGACCGATCTTCCGCCCTGATTTCACGTTCGGCGGTAGGCCTAACCCGCTAGCTCCAGGCGTAGTCCTCCCGTAGCCGGGCGGCGATGACGTCGAAGATCTCCCGGTCCAGGATGGCGCCCTCGCGGCGAATGCTCTCCTCCGGCACGTCGAGCACCCGGTCCAACCGGACCCAGCTCGGCCTGCCCTCGTAATCCCAGGCGCCGGAACCGATTCCGATCCAGTCCCGGTCCGAGGCGTGGCGCTTCTGGCTGGACACCATCAGTCCGAGCAGGACCCGGCGGTCGCGCCCGACGACGAGCACGGGCCGGTCCTTGCCGCGGGTGGGATCGTCCTCGTAGACCACCCAGGTCCAGACGATCTCGCCGGGATCGGCCCGGCCGTCGAGGTCGGGGGCATAGACCAGCTTGCGCGCGCGCTGCGCGGTGGGGAAGCTCGCGCTGGTCACCGGCCGGCCCGCGGTAACGGCGGATTGTTGGGGCGCGGCCGCGGCAATGACGTCCGCGGTGACCTTCACGGCGTGCTGAAGTTCCCGCGCGACGAGCTGGGCGGTCTGTGCATAGATGATCGCGTTGCGGGCGAACCGCTGGATCGTCTTCCACTGGGATTTGCGGGGAGACGCCATATTCGCAGCATAGACGCGCGCGCGTGGGTGCGATTGTGTCCAAGTAGGTCTCGGCCACCGCGCACAGATACGCTGGACGTATCGCTCAAGCGGCCTCGAGCGGGCCCAGACCAGGAGATTCCCATCAGCAGTTTCGCCGACAAGACCTTCACCGCGCCGGCGCAGATCAGGAATTTCTGCATCATCGCTCACATCGATCACGGCAAGTCGACGCTGGCCGACCGGATGCTGCAGCTGACCGGGGTGGTTGACGAGCGCTCGATGCGCGCGCAGTACCTGGACCGGATGGACATCGAGCGTGAGCGCGGGATCACCATCAAGGCGCAGAACGTGCGGTTGCCCTGGAAGGTCGGTGACGAGGAATACGTCCTGCACCTGATCGACACCCCGGGCCACGTCGACTTCACCTACGAGGTGTCGCGCGCGCTGGAGGCTTGCGAGGGCGCGGTGCTGCTGGTCGACGCCGCCCAGGGCATCGAGGCGCAGACGCTGGCCAACCTGTACCTGGCGCTGGACCGCGACCTGCACATCATCCCGGTGCTCAACAAGATCGACCTGCCGGCCGCCGACCCCGACCGCTACGCGGGGGAGATCGCCCACATCATCGGCTGCGAGCCCGGCGATGTGCTGCGGGTCTCCGGCAAGACCGGCGAGGGCGTCGCCGACCTGCTCGACCACGTCGTGCGCGAGGTGCCGCATCCCCAAGGCGACGCCGACGCGCCCACCCGCGCGATGATCTTCGACTCCGTCTACGACATCTACCGCGGCGTGGTGACCTACGTGCGGGTGATGGACGGCAAGATCGTCCCACGGGAGCGCATCCAGATGATGTCCACCGGCGCCACCCACGAGCTGCTGGAGGTGGGCATCGTCTCGCCCGAGCCCAAGGCCAGCGAGGGCCTGGGGGTCGGTGAGGTGGGCTACCTGATCACCGGGGTGAAGGACGTCCGGCAATCCAAGGTCGGTGACACCGTCACGACGGCCCGCCACGGCGCAACCGAGGCGCTGACGGGCTACCGCGAGCCCAAACCGATGGTCTACTCGGGGCTGTATCCCGTCGACGGCTCCGACTACCCGAACCTGCGCGACGCCTTGGACAAGCTGCAGCTCAACGACGCGGCCCTGACCTACGAGCCGGAGACGTCGGTGGCGCTGGGCTTCGGGTTCCGGTGCGGCTTTTTGGGCCTGCTGCACATGGAGATCACCCGCGAGCGCCTGGAGCGCGAGTTCGACCTGGACCTGATCTCGACGTCGCCCAACGTCGTCTACCGGGTGATCAAGGAGGACGGCAGCGAGATCGTGGTGACCAACCCGTCGGACTGGCCCGAGGGCAAGATCCGCGAGGTGTACGAGCCCGTCGTCAAGACCACCATCATCGCGCCCAGCGAGTTCATCGGCACCATCATGGAGCTGTGCCAGTCGCGCCGCGGCGAGCTGGGCGGCATGGACTACCTGTCACCCGAGCGGGTCGAACTGCGCTACACGATGCCGCTGGGCGAGATCATCTTCGACTTCTTCGACTCGCTGAAGTCGCGCACCCGCGGCTACGCCAGCCTGGACTACGAGGAGGCCGGCGAGCAGGAGGCCCAGCTGGTCAAGGTCGACATCCTGTTGCAGGGCGAGGCCGTCGACGCGTTCTCCGCGATCGTGCATAAGGACGGGGCGTCGGCTTACGGCAACAAGATGACCACCAAGCTCAAGGAACTGATTCCGCGCCAGCAGTTCGAGGTGCCGGTGCAGGCGGCCATCGGATCGAAAATCATTGCGCGCGAGAACATTCGGGCGATTCGCAAGGACGTGCTATCCAAGTGCTACGGCGGGGACATCACCCGCAAGCGCAAACTGCTGGAAAAGCAGAAGGAAGGCAAGAAGCGGATGAAGACCATCGGGCGGGTCGACGTGCCGCAGGAGGCCTTCGTGGCGGCGCTGTCCACCGACGCCGGCGGCGACAAATCCAGTTCCTCAGGCAAGAAATAGCCGTGATCCTGATGCGAGCCGTGACGTTCGTCGGTATCGGCGTGCTCGCTACCGGATGCGTCACGACCGTCGCCGGGACCGCCGCGCGCACCGGCCGCCTCGGCGGCGCCGTGCCGCCGCTGGAACAGGTCCTGCCGGACAGCGCCGAGGTCGCCGCCGCCGTCGGCAATGAGCTGCCGCCCCACCGCCCGCCGGAGGTGGGCGGTATCGACGTGCTGCCCAACGGAATTCGCGACACCGGTGGCGCCGCGCCCATCGAATGCCTGGGGGTCGTCGCGCCTGCGATGCGCATCGTCTACGAGAACGGCCCGGTGCGCCGGGCCGCGACGCAGGACTACTGGAATTACGACTCCGGGGTGCAGGTGTCCAGCGCAACGGCCGCGGCGATCGAGATGGCTTCGACCGCCGACGCGCAACGGCTCTTCGCGTCGTTCGCGCAGCAATGGCAGCATTGCGCGGGCACCACGGTCACCGCGTACACGCACGACAGGAGCGACACCGAGTTGTACTCGAAGGTGACCGACGTCCGAGTCGACGGGCCGATAGTTTCCGCGACCGTCATGGCATGGGACAACCATCACACCCCGCCGAGCCCGGACGAGCGGGCGATCGGCGTCCAGGGCGACGTGATCGCCGACGTCAAGGTCGCCGTCGGCCCGCGCGCCCAGGCCGGAACCAGGGCCGTCGATATCGTGCAGGCGATGTTGCGCAAAGTCTCGAGCACGAACTGATGAGGGTCGGCCGCATGGTCCTCAGCTGCCTGTCGGTCGTGGCGCTGGCCACCGGCTGCACGGTCGCCGGCACCGCGCGGCCGGCGCCGAACCTGAAGCCCCACCCGGTCATCGGGCAACCGGTCAAGAAGGTGCTGCTCGACGACGCCGAGTTGTCGAAGCTGCTCGGCCAGTCCTTCGGCAGCAAGAACGAACTGCCGGCGCGGTTCGGCGGCCCCGAGGTGCTGCCGCCGGCCTTCGGCGCGGTCTCGCCCGCCAACTGCGTCGGCGTCACCTCGATGATGGTGCAGGACGCCTACCGATCCGGCGACGTCAAGAATGCGGCGCGGGAGACGTGGTGGAACCAGCGCGGGCCGGCGAAGGTGATCAGCGTCGCCGAGGGCGTGGTGGCGCTCTCCAGCGCCGCGGGGGCCGCCGCATTGTTCCAACAGTTCGCGCAGCAGTGGCGCGACTGCGACGGCACCACCGTGACGATCGGTCGCCCCAGTATCATCATCGACCGGCCCTCGATCGTCTTGTCGGACACCATTTCCGAGGTCCGGGTCTCCGAATCCGTTCTGGCCGCGACCCTTTCGATCGACACCCAGCTGCCCGGCCTACCGTCGAGCGGGCCCAGGCCCGAAGCGCGCGCCATCGGCCTGCGGGGGAACTGCCTCGTCGAGGTCGAAGTGGCGTTCTTCAATTCCACCCGCTCGTCGGACGAGGGGTCCGGAGACGTGCACCGCAGCGCCATCGACCTCGCGCACGCGATGATGGACAAGGTCAGCGCGCTGGGGTGACGCCGGGAAGGTCAGGGACGAAGTGAAGAACCGCTGGCGCGTTCCGGCCGTTGTGATCGCGGTGCTGCTGGCCGGCGGCTGCACCGAAACCACCTCCGGCACAGCAGTTCTGGCGCCGAACGCGGGGCACGTGCCAGCCATCAAACGGGCCTTGTTCGACGGCGCCGCGCTGGCGAAACTGCTCAGCCAGCCGTTCCAGCCCTACCCGCATTACTCGGAGTTCGGGGGCGCCGACAAACTGGGAAACGCATGGGATGACGCGCAACCCGCCGACTGCATCGGCGTCGTCCATTGGATGCAGCGGGGCCCGTATGCCCCGGCGCCGATACAACAAACCGCCGCCGAAATGTGGGTACACAAAGGCGATTCGGTGAAGATCGACAGCGTCGAGGAAGGTGTCGTCGCGTTGCGGTCTGACGCGGACGCCGCCGCGCTATTCGCCAGGTTCGCCGCGCAGTGGCAGAAGTGCGACGGAACCACGCTGACCGTCAAGCCTGTCGATGTCTACGGTTTGGATGCCATCTCCGACGTGCGCGTCGCGGATTCGGTTGTGGCGGCGACGGTTTCGAGGGGGTCCGGCCAACACTCGGTTTTGAATGCCATCCCCACGGCCCGGGCGCTTGGCGTCAAGGGGCCGTACGTGGTGGAGATGACGGTCGACTTCATTCCCATTTATGGTCCAGCGGATCAGGGCAACGGCGACATCAACACCACCGCCATCGACCTCACCCACGCGCTGATGGACAAACTCAGCGCCCGCAGCTGACGCGGCGCCGGCTGCACTTAGCGCCGCGACCCGCTACATCGGCGCGTTGGCGGGCTGGAACATCCCCGAGCCGTCGGCCTCCTCCTCGGCGCGGATCACGTGCACCACCGCGTTGATCAGGGCCAGGTGGGTGAACGCCTGCGGGAAGTTGCCCAGGTGCCTGCCCGTGCGCGGCTCGATCTCCTCGGCGTAGAGGTGCAACGGGCTGGCGTACGACAGCAGCCGCTCGCACAACCGCTTGGCGCGCGCCACCTCGCCGATCTCCACCAGGGCGGACACCAGCCAGAACGAGCAGATCGTGAACGTGCCCTCCTCGCCGGACAGCCCGTCGTCGGTCTCCTCCACGCGGTAGCGCAGCACCAGGCCCTCGGAGGTGAGTTCGTTGGCGATGGCCAGCACGGTGTTGCGCACCCGCGGGTCGTCCGGCGGCAGGAAGCGGGTCAGCACCACCAGCAGCAGCGAGGCGTCCAGCGCGTCGCTGCCGTAGCGCTGGGTGAACACCCCGCGGGAGTCCACCCCGTGTTGCAGGATGTCCTCCTTGATCTCCTCGGCGATGGCCCGCCACTGCTGGGCGTAGCTCTTCTCGCCCTGCCGCTCGGCCAGCTTGGCCCCGCGATCGAGCGCCACCCAGCACATCACCTTCGACGAGGTGAAGTGCTGCGGCTCGCCGCGGACCTCCCAGATGCCCCGGTCCGGCTCGCGCCAGTGCTTGATCGCCTCTTCCACCTGCTTCTTCAGCACCGGCCACAGGGTCTCGGGGACCTGCTCGCGCGACTTGGCGTGCAGGTAGAACGAGTCGAGGATGGAGCCCCAGATGTCGTGCTGCACCTGGTCGTACGCGCCGTTGCCGATGCGCACCGGGCGGGCATGGTCATAGCCGGACAGGTGATGCAGCTCCTCTTCGACCAGGCTGCGTTCGCCGCCCACGCCGTACATCACCTGCAGCGGGTGACGCTCGTTGCTGTTGGCCCCCGACACGTCGGCGATGAACGCGAAGAAGTCGTCGGCCTCACGGTCCAGCCCGAGCGTGTAGAGCCCCCACAACGCGAAGGTGGAGTCGCGCACCCACGCGTAGCGGTAGTCCCAATTTCGTTCGCCCTGAGGGGTTTCCGGAAGCGATGTGGTGCTGGCCGCCAGCAGCGCGCCGGTGGGCGAGTACGTCAACCCCTTCAGGGTGAGCGCGCTGCGCTGCAGGTAGGCGCGCCACGGGTGGTCGGGGAAGTTGCCGATGTTGATCCATTGGCGCCAGCACTCGGTGGTCTGCCACATCTTGTCGGCGGCCTCTTCGTAGGTCTGCGGCGCCGGGTGCTTGGTCCAGCTGAGGGCGACGAACACGTCGTCGCCCTCCTTCATCCGGGTGCGCGCCCGCGCCTCGCGGCCCTCCAACCCGATCCGCAGGTTGCTGGTGAGCCGCATGGTCGGGTGGGCGTCGGGCTGTTTGGTGGCCCGCGCGACGGCCTCGCCGTACGCGTTGGCCGAGTATTCCCAGGTGGCGCCCATGCGGTGGTAGTCGAACGCGGGTTCGCAGCTCATCATCAGCTCGACGGTGCCGCTCACGCAGCGCACGGTGCGCAGCAGGATGTGCTCGGCGTCCCAGTCCATCGGGGTGCGGCGGTGCGTCCTCGATCGGCGCTCGATGTCGTGCCACGGCCCCATGACCAGCGCGTCGCGCACGATCAACCACCCGGTGTGGGTCTGCCACGTGGTCTCCATGATCAGGCTTCCGGGCAGGTAGCGGCGCGCAGAGGGCACCGAGACGCCGTAGGGGCCTAGCCGGAAATGGCCCGCGCTGCGGTCCAGGATGGCGCCGAAGACGCTGGGGGAGTCCGGCCGCGGCACGCACAGCCATTCGACGGACCCGGCGGGGGAGATGAGGCACGTCGTCTCCCAGTCCGACAGGAAGGCGTAGTCGGCGATCGGCGGAAAAGGGTTCCGCAGTGCCGCGCTGGAAGCCAGGGGTGCCGGCGCGCTGAAGTCGATGGGCGACGCGATGGCCGCCGGCGCCGCCTCGAACGCTTCCTCGGGCATGGCGTCGGCGGGCTGGTCGTCGGGCTGGGCGTGCAGGACCATCCCGCCATCATCATCTGTCGGGCGGCCCGGCGTCCATTCTTTCGACGACGTGGCGTCACTGATCCTCACCCGCGGCGTCGGGCGAACCGCGGGGCGTGTTCCGGCAGTGGCCCGATCGCGACGAGGTAGCCGAGCAGCCGCCGCAGCGGTGTGGACCGGCTCACCAGCCGCACGGCCCCCGGCGCGCGGTCCTCGTTTCGGGCCACCGCCGCGGCGATCACGTTGGCATGGATGCCCCGTTGCGCGGCCTGCAGCAGCACGGTGGGCATCCAGCGGCGCGCCTGCACCCGGGCCAGCCGCCAGGTGGGCACCCGTCCCGTGCGCAGCGCGCCGGCCAGGATGCGGGCGGCGGCCACCGCGTCGGCCACCGCGAGGTTGATTCCGATCCCGCCGACCGGCGACATCGCGTGTGCGGCGTCACCGATCAGCAGCACGCCGTCGGCATACCAGCGGGGAAGCCGATTCAATTGCACGTCAAGCAGTTTCACGTCATCAAAGGACGTCAGCGCCTGCACGCGGTCACCCAGCCAGGGCACCATGCCGACCAGCACCCGGTGCAGCGCCTCGATGCCCTCGGCCCGCAGACTCGCGTCGGTTCCCTTCGGGATGATGTAGGCGACCTGGAAGTAATCGCCGCGATCGATCACGATGACCGCGTGTCCGGCCCGCAGCACGCCGCCCAGCCCCGGTGGATCGTCGGGGTGGCGGGGCAACCGGAACCACCACACGTCCATCGGCGCTCCGAAACTGTGCGGTCGCAGGCCCATCGCCGAACGGATCGTGGACGAGCGGCCGTCGCAGGCCACCGTCAGCTCGGCGCGCATGCTTTTGACCTCGCCGGCCTGGTCGCGATAGGTGACGCCGACGACGCGATCCCCGTCCCGCAGCACGCCGATCACCTCGGTGCTGCGCAGGAGCGTAAAGCTCGGCTCGGCCTCGGCCGCGCTGGCCACCAGCTCCAAAAAGTCCCATTGCGGCACCAGGGCGATGTGCTTGTGCGCGCCCGGAAGGCGGGTCAGGTCGAGCGCCACCGGTTGGTTCTGTATCTCCATGCGGACCGTGTCGATCAGGCGATGGGGAATCTGCGCGAACCGCGCGCCCAACCCCAGCTCGTCGAGTAGGCGCAGCGTGCTCGCGTGCACGGTGTCGCCGCGAAAGTCGCGCAGGAAGTCGGCGTGTTTTTCCATCACCGTGACGTCGACGCCGGCGCGGGCCAGCAGCAGGCCCAGCACCATGCCGGCCGGGCCACCGCCGGCGATCAGGCAGGCCGTTGCCTCGGGCGTAGACGAGGGGGCAGACATGCGCCGATCTTGGCACATTGGTTTTCCGCTGCAGGGCCGAATAGGGTGAGCCCCGTGACCGCATTCCTCAATTGGTGGGACGGCAACGAGCTGTGGCTTTCCGGGCTCGCTTTCGTCCTGCAGGCCATGGTGGTGATGCCGGTCGTGCTGGTGGTGGCCGCCGTCACGGCGGGACTGCTCGATGGCCTGCTCGGCAAGGGCATCGCCCTGATGCGCCGCGCCCGCCACGCCGACGCGACGCCCGGGTAATTCGCATGCCTCGGTCACACGTGACGTTGATTCTGGTCGCGCTGGTGGTCCTGGTGATCGTCGCATGGTGGTTGACGCACTGAGCGTGGGTTGCCCGCTCGGCCCCTCGCGCGGTGGCGGGCCGGACGATTCCTGTTAGGCTTCCCGCCATGCATGTGACATCGGGTGCGGTGAAGCGCCATGTCTTCGTGCACTGTTGTCGCTGACTGCAACCCGTGTGCGGTCTGGTATGGGGTTCGTGAGCTCTCCCGTCGGTTATGGCGCCTTTCCGCAGCATCGGGATCGATATCTCCTAAGTCCCCGTACCGGAAGGCCCGAATGCTCAACGACATCGCCGGCTCGCCGCGCTGGCGGCCGGTCGCCGCGCTTGCACTCGTCGTCGCCCTCCTCGCGGGATGTAGCGGCGGGGCCAGTGACGTCGTAGGCGGGAGCGGCCCGACCAACGCGCACACCAGCATCACCCTGGTCGCCTATTCGGTCCCCGAACCCGGCTGGAGCAAGGTGATCCCGGCGTTCAATGCCGCCGAGGAGGGCAAGAGCGTGCAGGTGATCACGTCGTACGGCGCCTCCGGCGACCAGTCGCGCGGCGTCGTCGACGGCAAGCCGGCCGACGTCGTGAACTTCTCGGTCGAACCGGACATCACCCGGTTGGTGAAGGCCGGCAAGGTCTCCAAGGACTGGAATACGGACGCCACCAAGGGAATTCCGTTCGGCTCGGTGGTGACCCTGGTGGTGCGTAAGGGCAACCCGAAGAACATCAGGGACTGGGACGACCTGCTGCGCCCGGGCGTGGAGGTCATCACCCCCAGCCCGCTGAGCTCGGGGTCGGCCAAGTGGAATCTGTTGGCGCCGTACGCCGTCAAGAGCGAGGGCGGCGCCAACGCTGCGGCCGGCGTCAACTTCATCAGCAAGCTGGTCCACGAGCACGTCAAGCTGCGGCCCGGATCGGGAAGGGAAGCGACCGATGTTTTCGTCCAGGGCAGCGGGGATGTGTTGATCAGTTACGAGAACGAGGCGATCGCCACCGAGCGCGCCGGCAAGCCGGTCGAGCACGTCAACCCACCGCAGACGTTCAAGATCGAGAACCCGGTGGCGGTGGTGACCACCAGCCCGCACCTGGACGCCGCGGTCGCCTTCAAGAACTTCCAGTACACGGCAGCGGCGCAGAAGGTGTGGGCGCAGGCCGGCTTTCGGCCCGTCGATCCGGCCATTGCCGCCGAATTCCGCGACCAGTTCCCGGCGCCGGCGAAACTGTGGACGATCGCCGATCTCGGCGGTTGGACGCCGGTGGACCCGCAGCTGTTCGATAAGAGCACGGGCAGCATCACCAAGATCTATACGCAGGCCACCGGATGACGGCCGCGATCACCCCCGACCCGCAGGCGATTCGGCCGGAGCTGGGGCCCCCGTCCGGTGACGTCCCGCGGCGCCCGGCGAGGGCGCGGCGCTCGGGCACCACGTCGCTGCGGGTGGGCATGGCGACACTGTGGCTTTCGGTGATCGTGTTGCTGCCGCTGGCCGCCATCGCCTGGCAGGCCGCCGGGGGCGGGTGGCACGCCTTCTGGCTCGCGGTCACGTCCAACGCGGCGTTGGAGTCGTTCCGGGTGACGTTGACCATTTCGGCCGGGGTCACCCTGCTCAACCTGGTCTTCGGCCTGGTGATCGCCTGGGTGCTGGTGCGCGACGACTTCGTCGGCAAGCGCCTCGTTGACGCCATCATCGATCTGCCCTTCGCGTTGCCCACCATCGTCGCCAGCCTGGTGATGCTGGCCCTCTACGGCAACAACAGCCCGGTGGGTTTGCATCTGCAGCACACGGCCTGGGGCGTGGCGGTGGCGCTGGCGTTCGTCACGCTGCCCTTCGTCGTGCGGGCGGTGCAGCCGGTGCTGCTGGAGATCGATCGGGAAACCGAAGAGGCGGCGGCGTCGCTGGGGGCCAGCGGGCCGAAGATCTTCACCTCCGTCGTGTTGCCGTCGCTGACCCCGGCGCTGTTGTCCGGTGCGGGCCTGGCCTTCTCGCGGGCGATCGGGGAGTTCGGGTCGGTGGTGCTGATCGGCGGCGCGGTCCCCGGCAAGACGGAAGTCTCGTCGCAGTGGATACGGACGCTGATCGAGAACGACGACCGCACCGGCGCCGCCGCCATCTCCATCGTGCTCCTGTCGATATCCTTCGTCGTGCTGTTCATCCTGCGCATCGTCGGCGGGCGGGCGGCCAAGCGTGAGGAGCTGGCTCCGTGACTTCGTCCCCTAGAGTTCGGTATCTGATCCGATTCGTCGCGCTCGCATACATTTTCGTGCTGCTGGTCGTCCCCGTCAGCTTGATCCTGTGGCGGACATTCCGGCCCGGCTTCGGCCAGTTCTTAGACTGGGTGAGCACGCCCGCGGCCATCTCCGCGCTGAACGTGACCCTGTTGGTCGTCGCCATCGTGGTGCCGCTGAACGTGGTGTTCGGCATACCCACCGCGTTGGTGTTGGCCCGCAACCGGTTCCGCGGCAAGGGCGTGCTGCAGGCCGTCATCGACCTGCCCTTCGCGGTGTCGCCCGTCGTCGTGGGCGTCGCCCTCATCCTGTTGTGGGGGGCGGCCGGTGCGTTCGGCTTCGTCGAACGCGACCTCGGGTTCAAGATCATCTTCGGGTTCCCCGGCATCGTGCTCGCCAGCGTCTTCGTGACGCTACCGTTCGTGGTGCGCGAGGTGGAACCGGTACTGCACGAATTGGGCACCGACCAGGAAGAGGCGGCCGCAACCCTGGGATCGGGTTGGTGGCAGACCTTCTGGCGGATCACCCTGCCATCCATTCGGTGGGGTCTGACCTACGGCATCGTGTTGACCATCGCCCGCACCCTCGGCGAATACGGCGCCGTCATCATCGTGTCGTCGAACCTTCCGGGTAAGTCACAGACGCTGACGTTGCTGGTCTCCGACCGGTACAACCGCGGCGTGGAATACGGCGCCTACGCGCTGTCGACGTTGTTGATGGGCGTTGCCGTATTGGTCTTGATCTTCCAAGTGATCCTCGATCTCCGCCGCGCACGGGCGGCCAGATAGTCCCGACATGGAGACGCATAGATGACCGAAAACGACAGCCGGCCCGTCGATCACGCGATCGTCGTGCGCAAGGCCAACAAGCGCTACGGCGACTTCGTGGCACTGGACAACGTCGACTTCGTCGTCCCCTCCGGGACGTTGACCGCGCTGTTGGGCCCCAGCGGCTCGGGCAAGTCCACCCTGTTGCGCACCATCGCGGGGCTCGACCAGCCCGACAGCGGAACGGTCACCATCAACGGTCGCGACGTCACGCGGATCCCGCCGCAGCGCCGGGGCATCGGGTTCGTGTTCCAGCACTACGCCGCGTTCAAACACATGACCGTTCGGGACAACGTCGCCTACGGGCTGAAGATCCGCAAGCGGCCTAAGGCGGAGGTCAAGGCCAAGGTCGACAACTTGCTGGAAGTGGTGGGGCTGAGCGGATTTCAGACCCGCTACCCGAATCAGCTCTCCGGTGGGCAACGCCAGCGGATGGCGCTCGCGCGGGCGCTGGCCGTCGACCCGGAGGTGCTGCTGCTGGACGAGCCGTTCGGCGCGCTGGACGCCAAGGTGCGTGAAGACCTGCGGGCGTGGCTGCGACGCCTGCACGACGAGGTGCATGTCACCACCGTGCTGGTCACCCACGACCAGGCCGAGGCGCTGGACGTCGCCGACCGGATAGCGGTGCTGAATCGGGGTCGGATCGAGCAGGTGGGCTCGCCCACCGAGGTCTACGACGCGCCGGCGACCGCCTTCGTAATGTCGTTTCTCGGGAAGGTGTCCAGCCTGAACGGCAATCTCGTTCGCCCGCATGACATCCGGGTGGGCCGCAACCCCGAAATGGCGATCGCGGGTGGGGATGGCACCGCGGAGTCGATCGGGGTCGTGCGCGCCACCGTCGATCGCGTGGTCGTGCTGGGCTTCGAGGTCCGGGTGGAACTGACCAGCGCCGCCACCGGGGGCCGCTTCACCGCGCAGATCACCCGTGGTGACGCCGAGGCGCTGGCCCTACGCGACGGCGACACGGTCTATGTGCGCGCCACCCGCAAGCCGTCGCTCGCCGAAGAGACGACCGCCGCCCGCCCCGCCGGCGAAGACGAAACCACGCTGACCTCGGCCTGACGCACCGCTTCCGCTAGGAAGCGTGCAACCCGCACTCGGTCTTCGCCAGCCCCTGCCAGCGGCCACTGCGCGGGTCGGCGCCCGCGATCGGCTTGGCCGTGCAGGGAGCGCAGCCGATCGACGGATACCCATCGTAGACAAGGGGATTGACGAGTACCTCGTGCTCGTCGATGTAGTTCTGCATGTCTTCGTCGGTCCACGTCGCCAGCGGGTTGATCTTCACCAGCTTGAAACCCTCGTCGAAGCCGATCACCGGGGTGTTGGCGCGCGTCGCCGCTTCGCTGCGGCGCAGCCCGGTCACCCAGGCGGAGTATCCGCTCAGCGCTCGCCGCAGGGGCACGACCTTGCGCAGCCGGCAGCACTCGCCCGGGTCGCGGGAGAACAGGTTCTTGCCGAGCAACTGGTCCTGCTCGGCGACCGTCTGCTCGGGCGTGATGTTGAGCACGTGGATGTCGTACACCGACTCGACCGCGTCGCGGGTCCCGATGGTTTCGGCGAAGTGGTAGCCGGTGTCCAGGAAGACCACCGGCACGCCCGGCCGCACCTTGGAAGCCAGGTCGATCAGCACGGCCTCCTGCATGCTGGAGGTCAGCACGTAGTTGCAGGTGGCCCAGCCGCGGGGCCCGTTGACTCCACCGAAGGTCGCATCGGTCCAGCGCAAGACCTCGATGGCGCTGGCGCCCTGCAGCTCGGCGGCGCCGCGCGCCGCCAGGTCGCGCAGTTCGGCTTCGGTCAGTTTCGTTGCTTGTTCACTCATCTCAAATCGTCCTCATCCGCCCGAATCGCCCACTGCGCGAACCGTTCTCCCGCACTGCGGTGTTTGATGAAGCTCCGTACCACCCGCTCGATGTAGTCGCCCAGCTCGTCGCTGGTGACTTTGTGCTGGCGCAGCTTCCGGCCGAAGCCGCTGTCCAGCCCGAGGCTGCCACCCAGGTGCACCTGGAAGCCCTCGACCGAGCCCCCATGGCCGTCGTCGACCATTTGACCCTTGAAGCCGATGTCCGCCACTTGTATCCGCGCGCAAGAGTTCGGACAACCGTTGATGTTGACCGTGATCGGCACGTCGAGCTCGGCGTTGATGTCCTCGAGCCGGCGCTCGAGTTCGGGCACCAGGACCTGCGCCTTGCCCCGCGTTTCGGCGAAGGACAACTTGCAGTATTCGATCCCCGTGCAGGCCATCAGGTTTCGCCGCCAAGCCGAGGGCCTGGTCTGCAGCCCGAGCGCCTCCAGCCCGGCGAGCACATCGTCGAGTTTGTCGTCGGGGATGTCGAGGATGACCAGCTTCTGGTACGGGGTGAACCGGACGCGGTCCGAACCGGCCCCGTCCATCAGGTCAGCCACCGCCGACAGGATCGTGCCCGAGACCCGGCCGGCGATCGGAGCCGCCCCGACCGCGTTGAGCCCGTTCTTGAGCCGCTGCACCCCGATGTGGTCGATCGGATGCTTGAGCGGCTCGGGGGCCGGTCCATCGATCAGCGGCCGCTTGAGGTACTCGGTTTCGAGAACCTGACGGAACTTCTCGATGCCCCAGTCCTTGATCAGGAACTTCAGCCGGGCCTTGGACCGCAGTCGCCGGTAGCCGTAGTCGCGGAAGATCGACGTCACGGCCTCCCAGACCTCGGGCACCTCGTCCAGCGGCACCCAGGCGCCGACCCGCTGGGCCAGCATCGGGTTGGTGGACAGGCCGCCGCCGACCCACAGGTCCAGGCCGGGCCCGTGCTCGGGATGGTTGACGCCGATGAAGGCGATGTCGTTGATCTCGTGCGCGACGTCCTGCAGACCCGAAATGGCGGTCTTGTACTTGCGTGGGAGGTCGGCGAAGTCCGGTTTGCCGATGTAGCGGCGCACGATCTCGTCGATGGCCCAGGTGGGGTCGAGCACCTCGTCCAGCGATTCGCCGGCCAGCGGGGAACCCAGGATGACGCGGGGGCAGTCGCCGCAGGCCTCGGCGGTCTGCAGGCCGACCTCGGCGAGTCGACGCCAGATCTCGGGGACGTTTTCGACCTCGATCCAGTGCATCTGCACGTTCTGGCGGTCGGAGATGTCGGCGGTGTCGCGGCCGAACTCGGTCGAGATCTGGCCGACGGTGCGCAGCGCGGCGGCCGACAGCGCGCCGCCGTCGCAACGCACCCGCATCATGAAGTACTTGGCTTCCAGCAGGTCGGCGTTCTCGTCACCGGTGAAGGTGCCGTCGTAGCCCTGTTCGCGCTGGGTGTAGAGCCCCCACCAGCGGAATCGCCCGCGCAGGTCGCTCTTGTCGATGCTGTCGAAGCCCTGGTTGGCGTAGACGTTCTCGATGCGTTCGCGCACCTCGAGCGGGGCGCCGGCGTGCTTCATCTCTTCGTTGGGGTTGAGTGGCTCCCGATCCCCCAGCGCCCACTGGCCCTCGTTGCGAGGCTTGGCGGGGCGGACTGTGGTCATTGCGCAGGTCTCCTTCTCGACATCGCAGGCATAGAAACGCAGCTCACCGGTGGTATCGGCGGCGCAGATCCGATGCCAGCTGGACGTACAGGTGGGGCGGGTCTACGACATCAAGGGAGACAGCAACAGCTGCAAACACGCTTGAGATCAATGTGCCGCCGCGCCACGAGCGCAATGCGAGGGCTGGGCTGAGCGACGGTCACGCCACCATTGTGCCATGCCCTGCGGGCGGCGATGCCACCAGGTCAAATATCCGCTCACGGTGAGCGTAATTCCCGGATTAAGCTGGTCGCTCCGGTGAGAAAACCCAGGAAACGCCGCGCGGTTTTGGGACGGGCTCGCCGGCCGGGCCGCGGGCCCGCCCACCGTGGGATCATTTGGCATGGCACTTCGCGAGCAAGCGGTCGAGTTGCCCGACCTGCGGGGAGTACCCGGACGGCCGTTCGGGATCTACATCCATGTCCCGTTCTGCATAACGCGTTGCGGCTATTGCGATTTCAACACCTATACCCCGGCGGAGTTGGGCGGTGTGAACCCCGACGCGTGGCTGGCGGCGCTGCGAACGGAATTGAAGTTGGCGGCGGAGCGGCTTTCCGGGCCGACGGTGAACACCGTGTTCGTCGGGGGCGGGACGCCGTCGCTGCTGGGCGGCGCGCGGGTGGCGTCGGTGCTGGACATGGTGCGGGAACACTTCGCGCTGGACCCGCACGCCGAGATCACCACCGAGGCCAACCCGGAGTCGGCCTGGCCGGACTTCTTCGACGCCATCCGCGCGGCCGGCTACACGCGGGTGTCGCTGGGCATGCAGTCGGTGTCCCCGACGGTGCTCGGGGTCCTCGACCGCATTCACACCCCGAACCGGTCGGCGGCGGCCGCCCGCGAAGCGTTGGCGGCGGGCTTCGAGCACGTCAGCCTCGATCTGATCTATGGAACTCCGGGGGAATCGGACTCCGACCTGCTGCGCTCGGTGGACACGGCGATAGCCACCGGCGTCGATCACGTATCCGCGTACGCGCTGGTCGTCGAGGAAGGCACCGCCCTGGCCCGCCGGGTCCGCCGCGGGGAACTGGCGGCGCCCGGCGACGACGTGTTGGCGCACCGCTACGAGCTGGTCGACGCCCGGCTGTCGGAGGCCGGGATGACGTGGTACGAGGTGTCCAACTGGGCCCGGCCCGGCGGTGAGTGCCGGCACAACCTCGGCTACTGGGACGGCGGCCAGTGGTGGGGCGCGGGCCCGGGAGCCCATGGCCACATCGGGGCCATTCGATGGTGGAACGTCAAGCATCCCAACGCCTATGCGCAGGCGTTGTCCGAAACCGCTTTGCCGGTGGGGGGATTCGAGCGGCTGGACGCCGACGCGCTGCACACCGAAGAGGTGCTGTTGAAAACCCGGCTGCGCCAAGGTCTTCCGGGCGACGTGCTGAGTCCTGCCGAACGCGAACGCGCGGGCGTCGCGATCGCCGACGGATTGTTGGTGCTCGACGCCGAGCGGTTCGTCCTCACCCCGCGCGGGCGGCTGCTCGCCGACGCGGTGGTGCGCACCATCCTGGGATAGCGCTCAGACCGGCGGGAACCAGTGTGCCACTGCGCGGTTGATCTCGATGTAGAGCGGAATCCCGATGGTGACGGTGTAGGAGAACGTCAGGCCAAGCGCCGCCGCCAGCGGCAGCGTCGGACTCGCCTCGGGGATGCCCAGCCGTTGCACCGCCGGGAGCGTGATGTAGGACGCCGCTCCGCATAACACCGCGAAGATGACATAGGTGCCCGGCTGGAAGTGGGTGTCGGTGAGGTAGGCGTACGCGTACGCGGCCACGATCCCCAGCGTCGCAAAGAAGTTGGGCGCCACCAGGGCGAAGACGATGAACCCCGTGCCGGCCAACCTGAGGTCGCGCAACTTGCGGGACGCCGTCATGCCCATCTCGAGCAGGAACAGGCACAGGACACCCTGGAACGCCGCGACGAAGAGCTCGTTTTGGTCGTGCACCACCTTCTGGCCCTGCAGCGCGCTGATGAAGCCGATGGCGATGCCGCCGACGAGGAGGATCAGTCCGGGATTGAGGAACACCTCCCGCAAGATCTCGCGCGACATCAGGGGCGCGTTCGTGCGCACAGCCGCGTCCGGATTCCACTCGGGGTGCTCCTGCTTCTCGAGCGAGAACTCCAGCTCGTCGGCGACCGCACGCTCCACTCGGTCGTCGACGCCCTCCGCGCGTTCCCGCTGGGCGGCCGCGCCGGGCCCCACCCTGGCCGGGGCCGTGTAGCCGTCCTCGTCGGGCATGAATCCGGCCTCGTCCATGCCGCGGTGCCGCAGCCGCGCCACCAGATACAGCGCCACCAGGCAGCCGGGAATCTCCATGAACGCCAACAGGACCGGCATGTAGGCGTCGAAGGCGATCTTGACGCTGGTCAGGACGGCCACGCAGGTCGCGAAGGCGCCCGCCGAGTCCGACCCGTAGTAGCCGGCGACGGCCGCCCGGTCGACCCGCCGGAGCCGGGTCAGGTACCTCAGCAAGACGTAGGTGAGCGCCCCGATCAGGAAGTTCAGCGCGATGCCCAGCGCCACGAATCCCGCGATGTTGTCGATGTCGGCCGGTTTGACTTTGGCCAGCTCCTCCCCGCCCTGCCAGCCGATGGCCACCAGCAGGTACATGGTCAGGCCCTGATAGATCACGTACGGGAACTCGAACCGCACCCTCAGGATCGGGATGAGGAAGCCGAAATAGAAGAACAGCAGCAGCGGCTTGAAGAGATTGTGGATGAAGTTTTGCCACAACTCGTACAGCATGGGCGCCTCCTGGCGACGCAGTCCGGCGCAGCGGGCAGCGGCAAGCGACTCGCGGCGTTCACGAACTTAGTGAACCTCGCGGGCTGGAGCGAGCCGACTCAACCCGTCTTTACGAACAATTAACAACTCGCCGCGTCGGCCGTCGCGTCAGCGCGGGGAAGGGCCAGTCAAAGCGGCTGTCGCCCATCGTGATTCGTCGGCCGGACGATCGTTGAGTGCCGCGAAACTAGAACCAGTGGGCGATCAGCCGATTGACCTCGATGTACAGCGGGATCCCGATGGTGACGTTGTAGGAGAACGTCAAACCGAGCGACGCCGCCAACGGCAGGGTGGGGCTCGCCTCGGGGATCGCCAGCCGTTGAACCGCCGGGACGGCGATGTAGGACGCCGCGCCGCAGAGCACCGCGAACAGTACGTAGGTTCCCGGCTTGAAATCGGCGTGGGTGAGTGAGGCGTAGGTGTGGGCGACCAGGATGCCAAGGGGCGCAAAGATGTTGGGCGCGAGCAGGCCGAACAAGATGAAACCGGGGCCGGCCGTCCGCAGGTCCTTCAATTTGCGGGACGCCGTCATGCCCATCTCGAGCAGGAACAAACACAGCACGCCCTGGAACGCCAACACGAAGAACTTGTCGTCGTCGGCGACCACCTTCTGCCCCTGCAGCCCACTGACCAGGCCGATGATGATGCCGCCCATCAGGAGGACAAGCCCGGGGTTGAGGAACACCTCTTGAAACAGCTCCCGGGAGAAGATCGGCGCCCTCTTGCCCGACGGCCGGGGCGGGCTCTGGTCCGGCTCCCAGTCCGGGTGGTCCAACTTTTCCAGTGCGAACTCGAGCTCCTGCTCGATTCCGCGTTCGTGCTCAGCCTCGAGGCTGCCGCCGTGCGGGGGCTTCGCCGCGGTGCCGGGCCCGACGCCGACCCGGACCGGCGCCGTGTAACCAGGCTCGTCGACCATGTTTCCGGCCGCGTCCATCCCGCGGTGGCGAAGCCTCGCCACCAGGTACAGCGCCACCAGGCACCCCGGGATCTCCATGACGGCCAACATCACCGGCATGTAGGCGTTGAACGCCATGCCGACGGCGGTCAGGACGGCCACGCATGTCGCGAACGTTCCCGCCGAGTCCGACCCGTAATACCCGGCGACCGTCGCCCGGTCGACTCTTCGCAGGGAGGTCAGCCAGCTCAGCAGCAGGTAGGCGAGGCCGCCGATCAGGAAGTTGAGCACGAAGCCCAACACCATGAAGCCCACGATCATCCCGATGCTGCCGGCGCTGATCTTGGCGAGTTCCTCACCGCCGTGCCAGCCGATGGCCAGCAGCAGATACATCGTCAGGCCCTGATAAATGACATAGGGAAATTCGAAGCGCACCTTCAGGATCGGAATGAGGAATCCGAAGTAGAAGAACAGGAGCAGCGGCTTGAACAGGTTATGGGTGAAGTTGTGCCAAAACTCTTGCAGCATCCAATGCCTCCCTCGATGAGTGCGGTGATCAGGGAAAAGCACCGTCCGCAAGCGGAGCCACCACAGAACATCCCGACGACCGTGGAAAACGTATCCCCGGCGGGGTCAAACCGCCACTCGAATGCAAAGGTGTGTCGTAGCGCCAGAAATCGGCCTGCGCGCGGCAAAATCACTGGTCAACGGCCTGCGGTTGGCCGCCGCAGGATCGCGCGCCTACCTCACGCCAGGCGTGGATTTGGTGTGAAAGTGCTGTGTGTTTGCTGTCAACGCCGCAATCAACGCGCCGACGTGATTACCGAGGGCCTGACCCCGACGCCCTTCTTGCGGTGCGTAACCGATAGCCATGCCATTGGCGAGTAATGCGTGGTGATTTCCTCGAAACCGTCGACACGCGAAACGGTGAGCACGCCCGTTTCTTGATTTATTTCCAGCTCGTCATTTTCACCGCCCTGGACCTCTTCACCGTTCGCAAGCCGGATGACGAACATGGCGGTGACTCTCCAGGGTTGGGCGATCGGGCTGGCAATGATCTTAGGAGAAGTCCGGTGGCCGTGCTCGTCCCGAGGGCCGCCGGGGGCCTGGCTTCACGTGATCCGGAGATCGGTTGCACGTTTTTAGATAGGTTAGGCTACATTTACTAACCGTGACCGAGGTCAGCGTTCAGACGAGTTCCGCCGGCTCCGCATCGTCACCCATCCCCCTTCCCGCACACATCCACCCGGCCGACCTGGCCGCAGAGCTGGCCGCGCTGCTGCCCGACCGGGTCGGCGAGGAGTACCTGCTCTACGAGCGCAACGGGCAATGGGTGCTGGCCAGCGGCGTGCGCGCGATGGTCGAGCTGGACAGCGACGAACTGCGCGTCATCCGCGACGGCGTGGTGCAGCGGCAACGGTGGTCTGGGCGGCCGGGGCCCGTGCTGGGCGAAGCCATCGACATATTGCTGCTGGAAACCGACCAACTCTTCGGGTGGATCGCCTTCGAATTCGGCGTCTACCGCTACGGGCTGCAGCAGCGACTGGCGGCGCGCACCCCGCTGGCCCGCGTGTTTTGGCCGCGCACCCGCATCGTTGTGACCGGGGACGCGGTCGAGCTGTGGGGCACCACCGGCGCCCACCGGGACGCGATACTGAGCCTGCTGGGCGACGGTCTGCCCGAGCTGCGCCAGGCCCGCGGCGTCGACGTCATCGCCGACCCTTCCGGCTATCGCGATCGGGTGGCGTCGGCTGTCGGGGAGATCGCGGCGGGCCGCTACCACAAGGTGATCCTGTCCCGGTCCCTGGAAGTGCCCTTCGGACTGGACTTTCCGTCCACCTACCGGCTGGGGCGTCGGCACAACACCCCGGTGCGATCGTTCCTGTTGCGGCTGGGCGGGATTCGCGCCGTGGGCTACAGCCCGGAACTCGTCGCGGCCGTCCATGACGACGGCATCGTGGTGACCGAGCCACTGGCGGGTACCCGGGCCCTGGGCCGCGGTACGGCGCGCGACCGCCAGGCCCGCGACGACCTGGAGTCGAACTCCAAAGAGATTGTCGAGCATGCGATTTCGGTGCGAAGCTCGCTGCAGGAGATGGCCGAGATCGCCGAACCCGGCAGCGCGGTGGTCACCGACTTCATGACGGTTCGGGAGCGGGGGAGCGTGCAGCACCTCGGCTCCACGGTCAGCGGGCGGCTGGGCCCGTCGAACGACCGGATGGACGCGCTGGAAGCGCTTTTCCCGGCGGTCACCGCGTCGGGCATTCCGAAAGCCGGCGGCGTGGAAGCGATCCTGCGTCTCGACGAGGGTCCGCGCGGGCTGTATTCCGGAGCGGTCGTGATGTTTTCGGCCGATGGCGGCCTGGACGCCGCGCTGACCCTGCGGGCGGCGTACGAACGCGACGGCCGCACCTGGTTGCGGGCAGGGGCGGGGATCATCGAAGGGTCCACGCCCGAGCGGGAATTCGAGGAGACCTGCGAAAAGCTCTCCACGCTCGCGCCGTATCTGGTTGCGCGCCAGTAGCGCTCGCTCGACCGCTCGGTGGGTGACCGAGGCTCGGTCGGCACCCCCGCACGCGTAGGGACCTTTGGCCCTATTTCACCGCCTTTCCGGCGTGTCATCTTTATGTAACCGAATGACACAGATACATTGCGCGTTACGAGAAGACACACTTAACTGGAGGGCTCCGTGTCCAAGGACCTGACTAACCTGCAGCTACTACACGAGCTCGAACCCGTGGTCGAGGGCCTGCTCAACCGCCACCTGTCGATGTTCAAGGAATGGAATCCGCACGACTACGTCCCGTGGTCGGACGGCAAGAACTTCTACGCGCTGGACGGTCAGGATTGGGAGCCCGGGCAGAGCCGGCTGCCGGACGTCGCGCAGGTGGCGATGGTGCAAAACCTGCTGACAGAGGACAACTTGCCGTCGTATCACCGCGAGATCGCGATGAACTTCAGCATGGACGGCCCCTGGGGGCAGTGGGTCAACCGATGGACGGCCGAGGAAGCCCGGCACAGCACGGCTTTGCGCGACTACCTGGTGGTCACCCGCGCCGTCGACCCGGTGGCGCTGGAGAAGCTCCGCCTCGAGCAAATGACCCGGGGCTTCAGCCCGGGACAGAACCAGCAGGGTGACATGTTTGCCGAGAGCCTGTTCGACTCGGTCATGTACGTCTCGTTCCAGGAGTTGGCGACCCGGGTCTCGCACCGCAACACGGGCAAGGCTTCGTCGGACCCCATCGCCGAAGCGCTGATGGCCAGGGTGTCGCACGACGAGAACCTGCACATGATCTTCTACCGGGACGTCAGCGCGGCTGGCCTGGACATCGCCCCGAACCAGGCGATGGCGTCGGTGCACCGGATCCTGCGCAATTTCAAGATGCCCGGCTTCACGGTGCCCGAATTCCGGCGCAAGGCGGTCATCATCGCCGTCGGCGGCGTCTACGACCCGCGGATCCATCTCGACGAGGTGGTGATGCCGGTGCTGCGGAAGTGGCGCATCTTCGAGCGCGAAGACTTCAGCGGCGAGGCCGCCCGGATGCGCGACGACCTCGCCGTGTTGATCAAGGAACTCGAGCAGGCGTCGGACAAGTTCGACGAATCGAAGCAGCGCTACCTCGAACGCGAGGCCCGCAAGACCGAACGGATCACCGCCAGCAAGGTGCTCGAGACGAAGGGCACGTTGACACTGAGCGGGCACTGACGCGAGGCCGGCCGCGCTCACTCACGCCGTGGAGCTCGACTCCAGATAATCGCCGAGGATGCGGCTGACGAGTGATTCGATGTTGGACTCGATCGACGAGGCGAGCGTGGCGGTGACCGTCGCCACGGCTTGCGTCCGGAAGCGCACCAGCATCGTGATCAGCTCGGCGATCTCGGCGTCCGCCGGCAGAGGCTCGCCCGGTTTGATGCGGTCCAGCACGTGCTCGGCCCCGGCGCGCACCAGCAAGTCGCTGATCTTGTCGATCTCGGGCACGATCTGCTCGTGTAGGTCGACGAGCTTCTTCAATTCGACTCCGTAGCCACGGATTTCGTTGAACGCTTCGATCAGTTTGGGGCGGGTGATCGTGGCCCGCGCCCCGTCGACGCGGATGACCTGCAGCGTCACCAGGCGCTCGAACGCGTCCGGGTCGTCGACGAGCCGCTGCGCGTCGACGAGCGGCATGGTCTCCGGCTTCTCGGTGGTCCACGTGCCCACAATGGCCGTTTCCAGGCCCAGCACGTCGCCCAGGTTCTTGCCCTCTTCCCACGCGCTGAGCATTTCGCGCACGTGCGCGATGTTGTATCCGCGGTCGAGCATCGAGGTGATGAGCCGCAGGCGGGTGAGGTGGGTGTCGTTGAACAAGGCGATGCGGCCGACGCGCAGTGGTGGCGGCAGTAGTCCGCGGTCGCGGTAGACCCGGATGTTGCGGGTGGTGGTGCCGGCCAGCCGGGCGAGGTCGTCGATCCGGTATTCACCGGAGGTGGGATCGCCGTGCGGCTGGCGCACCGCCGCGTCGAAAAGCTGCGAGACCGCCGTCTCGATCACCTGCCGGTATTCCCGCGACTGGCGCCGAACGCGCTTGGGCGCGCGCCGCACGTTGTGCAGCACGCTGGCGATCGTGCCCGGTTCGGGTCGTGCGGGGCGATCCGGTGCCATGCGTCAGCCCGACGAGACGGCGAGCGCCCGGGCGCCGCGCGGCACCGCTTGATAATCCTGGTAGCGGAATTCCCTCATCTGGCGAAGATACTGCGTCGCAAAACCCGGGTACATCGACCCGTTGTAACCGTCCTTGGTGAGGTACCAACTGCGGCACCCGGACATCCACGTGGTCTTGGTGAGTCTGCGTTGGAGGGCGTCGTTGTGACGACGCTGGACCTCTTCGCGCACATCGAGGTAGCGCAGGTCCCGGTCGAGGATGGCGGTGATGCCGCGCACGGCGTAGTCCAGCTGGCCCTCGATGTAGACCAGCAGCGAGTTGTGTCCCGGCCCCGAATTGGGTCCGGTCATCACGAACAGATTGGGATAGCCGTGCACATTGATGCTCTTGTATGCCTGTGCGCCGCCGGCCCATTCGTCGGCCAGCGACCGGCCGCCGAGCCCGGTGACCGCAAAAGGCGGTCCGGTCAGATGGACGTCGTAGCCGGTGGCGAACACGATGCAGTCGAGGTGGTGCTCGATGCCGTCGCTGGTGCGGATCCCGACCGGGCTGACGGCGGCGATCGGCCAGTCGATGAGCTTGCAGTTCTCGCGCTGCAGGGCGGGGTAGTAGTCGCTGGAGACCAGCATGCGTTTGCACCCGGGCCGGAAATCCGGGGTCAGCTGGCGGCGCAGCCACGGGTCCTTCACCTGGGCGCGCAGGTGCGCCCGTCCCAGCCGGGCGGCCAGCGACGTCAGCGGCGTGTCCCACACCAGCGCCGTGGCGCTGGCCTCGTGGCCCCAGAACAGGGCCTGCCGCGCAAGTTCTTGGGCGGCGGGGACTTTGGCGAACAGGCTTTGCACCGCCGGCGGGGTGGCCACGTCGAGCCGCGGCAGCACCCAGCACGGGGTGCGTTGAAACACCTTGACGAATCCGGCCTGCTTCACCAACTCGGGGATGATCTGGATCGCGCTGGCACCGGTGCCGACGACGGCGACCCGCTTGCCCGCGAAGTCGTAGTCGTGGTCCCAGCGGGCGCTGTGGATCTTGTGACCCCGGTAGCTGTCCAGGCCGCGGATGTCGGGGAAGCTGACGTCCGACAGCGGTCCGGAGGCCAACACGACGGCGCGCGCGTGGAATCGCTTGCGTCGGTTGGTGGTTGCGGTCCAGACGCCGTTCTCCTCGTCGAAGGCCAATCCGTTGACCTGGTGGCCGAATCGGATGTGTCGGCGGATGTCGAACCTGGTGGCCATGTCTTCGAGGTGGCGGCAGATCTCCGAGGCTGGGGAGTACGTCCGCGACCAGCTGGGGTTCCTGACGAAGGAGTACGAGTAGAGCAGCGAGGGGACGTCACAGCTGGCGCCGGGATACGTTGTGTCGCGCCATGTTCCGCCGACCCGGTCGCCGCGTTCCAGGATCACGATGTCATCGACCCCGGCGTCGGCCAATCGGATGGCCGCGCCCAGACCGGTGAAGCCGGCGCCGATGATGAGCACCGCATGGGTGCGGTCGTCGGCCACGGTCACGCCGCCGGCCGGTAGGTGAGTTCTTTGAACCAGCTGGGCACCGGCTTGAGCAAGGGTTTGGGATATCGGTCGGACAGCCAGACCATGGAGTTCGCCAGCAGATGGTAGGGGTGGCCCGGGTTGACGACCATCGCCGCGTGCCGCTTGAGCAGTTGGTAGGCGGGTACCCGCGCCGTCCGCTCGCCCCGCTCCCCGAGCTGCTTGAAGCGTTTGACCGCGTTGTAGAGGCGCTCGGGTTCCATGCCCATGCCCGCCATCTCGTTGCGCACCCGGTTGAGCAGGGGGATGTACATCAGGGTGCCGACGATCACGCCGGGCGAGGCGACCGTGCCGACGAACTCGATGGCCAGCTTGCGGGCCCTGGCGTGGCCGATCATGTCGAGGACGGCGAAATCGACCGCGATGTGCCGGGATTCGTCGTTGTTGATCTTTTCGAACACCTGGTGGCAGACCGGGTCTTCGACGGTGTCGAGCAGAAACTTCAGCAACGCGCCGTCGAGGGCGACCTCGAGCATGGGGATGACGGTGCCCAGCACCGACAACGGCATGTCGTCGGAGTAGGCGTCGAGCCACTGGATGGCCAGCCGGATGTTGACGTTCGGCTTGGGAACCTCGCCGTCGTCGAGCATGCCCCAACGCTTCATCAGCGCCATCTCGGCATTGGCGTGACGCTGCTCCTCGGCGTGGAAGTACCGGTAGATCTCCGCCAGCGTGGGATTGGGCGCCTTCTTGGCCAGCGCCGCGAATCCCCGGGCGCCCACGTTCTCGATCCAGCACAGGTCGGCCATGAACGCCTTGAGCTTGGGCCGGAATTCGGGCCGGATGGTATCGGCGCCGGGCGCGTCCCAATCGATGTCGGCGAGCGCCCATTGGCGATCCTTGATCTTGGCGAGCATGGCTTCCATGTCGATGGCCATCGGGAGATCCTTTGCTTGATCAGGGCAGGTTGATGCGCGACGCCAGGCCGACCGCTCGCGTATAGGCTTGTGGCGCCAGGCGTTTGATGTTCCAGCCGATCTTGGCGTCGAGTTGTGGCATGCAGTACAGCTCGCCACGGTCGTGTGCGTCCAGGCAGATCCGCGCGACCTTGTCCGCCGAGAAACCGGTCCAGCGCATCAGCTTGTTGGCCAGCTCGCCGGATTCTTCGCTGATGCGGCCGGACTCGACGATGTTGGTCTTGACGAAGGTCGGGCACAGCACTGTGACTTTGACGCCGGTGCCGGCCAGCTCGGCGGCCAGGGTCTCCGAGAGTGACAGCACGCCGGCCTTGCTGACGTTGTAGGCGGCCATTCCCGGCGCCGCGCCGAACGCCGCCGCCGACGCCACGTTGATGATGCCGCGGGGGGCGGGTGACGGCTCCCGCAGGATCGGCGCGAAGACGTGGCAGCCGTGAATGGGCCCCCAGAGGTTGATTCCCAGGGTCCACGCCCAATCGTCCAAGGGCGTATCGCCGATGGCCGCGCCACCGGCGCCGACGCCGGCGTTGTTGATCACCAGCGTGGGCGGCCCGGAAAACCAGGCGATGGACTGCTTGGCCAGCGCCTGGACGTCGCCGAATTGCGAGACGTCACAACGCTTGGCGGTGGCCTTGGCGCCCGCTTCGGTGATCGCGTCGACCGTCCGGTGGGCGGCGGCCTCGTCGATGTCGCTGCAGACGACCGTGCCACCGCGGCGGCCGAGCTCGATGGCGAAGGCCGCCCCGATGCCGCTGCCCGCGCCGGTCACCACCGCCGACGCGCCGCGGCTCGCCTTGCGCCTGCCCAGCAGTCTGTCCAGCATTTCTCAGCGCACCTCCGTTATCGCGCGCGCATCCTGCAGGGCGTGGGTGACGAAGCGCGCGACGTAGCCCATGGCCGCGGCGGCTTCGGGCGTCATCCGGGGCAGCGCCTGAAAGACGTGCACCTGGTGCGGCCAGATCTGCAGTTCGCATCGGCCGCCGGCGGTTTGGATGTCGGCGGCGAGGTGGCGCGCGTCGTCCTGGAGCATCTCCGCGCCGCCGGCCTGGATCAACGTCGGCGGAAGCGGCGGTCCGCCGGCGACGTTCAGGGTCAGGCGGTGATGCGCGGGATTGACGCCGGCGTGATACATGCCGACCAGGCGGGCCGCGTCGGTCGCCCGGATGGCGGGATCCCGGCGCTTCCGTTCACGGGCGAGGCAGAGCCCGAAGGTGATGTCGTACAACGGGGAGAATAGCGTCAGCGCGGCGGGGTGGTTCACCGCTACCTCGGGTTGCAGCAGCATGTCGACGGCCAGGTGGCCGCCCGCCGAATCCGCGGCAATGACAATCTGTTTCGGCGGCACGTCGCACGATTCCACCAGCCACTCCCAGCCCGACCGCACGTCGCCGGCCGCGGTGGGGAAGCGATGCCGCGGTGCGAGCCTGTAATCGATGCTGAACACCGGCAGACCGGTCAGCGACGACAGCCAGGACGTCAGGCGGCGGTGCGTCTTGGGGGAGCAGACGGCGTAGCCGCTGCCGTGCACGTAATAGATGGCCCCCGCGGAGGTGGACGAACGCCCGGTTTCGCTTGTCGGCGTACGCGGTCCGTACACCCATTCGCCCTTGACGCGGCGACCGTCGGGCAGCCTGGTGTCGACGTGTTCGACTCGGGTGCCCGCCAGTGATGGCCCGAAGGTGCCCATGATCCGGGCGACGATTTGGCGCGACAGCCACAGACCCCACGCCCGCTCGGGCGGTAGCAGGCCGGTGACGGGCCGCAGGGTGTAAGCACTTACCGCAGCCGCGCCGCGGGACCGCAATGACCCGCGGGCCGGAACACCGTCCGCCATGGAACGCAGTCAATACCAAATGGTGACATTAGTCAATGGCAGCTTTGTTGGGTGTCCAGTCGGTCCGCTGTGTGAGCCGGCTAGACCATCCGCGGACCGCCGAAGCCGGGGACCGCGCCCACCGGAATCAGCGCGAGGGCGATGGCGAGAAGGGCGAAGGACCGCAACGCTTTTGGCGTCGGACGCTGGTCGGTCTCCGGCCTGCGCGCCGCGAAGAGGATGAAGACCACCCCGACGTCGAACGCCAGAATGATCAGCCAGCGGGTCCAGTCATAGCCGGTCAGGAAGACCGGGGCGACCAACACCAGGCCGCCGATGACCCACGGCCATCGGCCCCTCAGCGCCCCGACGAACGCCCGCAGCGGCGCTCCCGAAACAGTGCCGAGCCCCCACATCGTCAACGCGAGTGCGCCGGCACCGAAAGCCAGGGACATGGCCAGCCCCACCGCTCCGACGTGCCCGACGCTTCGGATGGCATCGGCGATCCCGTTGTCGAAGTTGGGCATCACGTTGCGGCACACCCAGTCGTGATAATCGGTTTGCCGAGATTGCCCGTCGATCACATAGCGCAGCAAGGTTTCTGGCGATGTGACCGTGGCGAACGGGTTGGGCATCGACTGATGCGGTACCGACGCACACAGTTGAGCGGCGACGTCGTGGCGTCCGAAAGCCGCCACCGCGGCCGCGGTGAGGACGCCCGGCAGCACCGCCAGGAGCGCCCCGACGCCCGTCGACCCGTTCAGCGCACCGCCCAGGACGATGATCGCCAGCACGGCCCCCAACGCGAACTCCAGCCCTATCGCCTCGTGCACGAGCGTCAACGCCGCGATCGCGCCGCCGTAGGCCGCGCACCACGCCATCGCGCCCGCGCGGGAACGGGTGCCCACCAGCGCCGAGGAGAACAGCGCCAGCGCCGCCCCGCCGAACAGGTCCGGCCGGGCCGAATACGCCGCGAACGGCACACCGAAGGGCAGCAACGGAATCAGCAGCGCGACCATCAGCCTGCGCTCTGACCGAACGCGGCCGAAAAGCAGCACGCCCGCCACCGTCGCCAGGCCACCCAAGAAGGCGGCGGTGGACAGCCACCGCAGACCCAGGGCGACCGAGAAGTAGTCTCCCGGGACCAACCGCACCAGTTCACCGGCGAGCCCGCGGCGCACGAAGCCGTGCGCGTAGTCGGCGGCGTAATAAGACATCCAGTACACGTCCAGGGGAACGATTTTGACGGCGCACCACAGGACGACGGCCGTCCAGGCCGCGATGGCGGCGGTGCCCCAGACGTACAACGCGCGGTGTGGCCGTTCGTTCGCCCCGACGCCGAGGTCCACGATCAGATCCGGCCCTCGTACACCGATGTGGCGGACAGCTGCAGGTCGGCGAGCGCGTGACACGCCAGTTCGCGCGTGGCCGCGGCGGTGTTGTCGGCGCCGCTCTGGTAGGCGATGACATTGAGGAACCGGCTGCCGTTGATCGTGCCCGTGCTGCAGAACAATTGGCCGTGGCCTTGCTCGACGCGGCCCCGGGTGACGCCCTGATCGACCAGCCGGATGCAGACCTCACTCGCATCCGCGCCATCGATACGTCCCAGGGCGGCATCGAGATCGCCGAGGTTGGAGCAGCCGACCGGGAGTTGGTCGCTCGACATCGCGACGCCTTCGAGGCGCCGGACCAGCCAGCGCGGGGTGAACGGGATGAGCGGCAGGCCGGCCAGCATCGGATTGGGTCGTGTCGCCAGGGATGTCAGCTCGCGCTTGACATCCGCGCGCACGCCGCTCAGGTCGCCCTGCACCGCGCCGCCGTCGACGGTCAACGTGATCGAGGTCAGCGCGTTGGCCCGGTCGTCGTCGGTGGCGGCGCGGTCGCTGACGGGAAGCACGACCGTCACCGAGTCGCCGCCGGGGAGCACCCGGCCGATGCGGTGCGCGAGACGGGCCGCGAACGCGACGAAAAGCGTGTTGCTGCTTCCGTTGAGGCTGCGCGCACGCGCTTCCCACGCCGCGGCGTCGGTCTGAATCGTCGCCGACGGCAGCGCGATCGGGGCATCATCGACCGGCGCATCGGGCGGGCGGGCCGCCGGCTTGGGATTGGAAGCGGACCCGATCAACATCGCCAGGGTGGCGAACAGCGCGCGGATCACCGCCGGCAGGGCGATGGCGGCGTCGGCCAGGTCGGCCAGGATCGCCCGCCAACGGTTGCGTGAATTCGCCTGGGAATAGCCGGGATTACGGGTACGCCGGTCGACTGCCTCGGTAATCGCGGTGATCAGCCCGAGCCCATCAACGACGCAGTGCGACGCCACCAGCGTGACCGCCGCACCCCCGTCATCCAACGGCAGGACGCCCAGGTGGAAGGACGGGCCGTACTCCGGATCGACGGGCACGCGCGCACGCCTCTCGACCCACGCGCCGATACCCGAGCGTGGCCGTCGCGGCTCGAGCGCGATGTCGGGTGAGCCGCCGTCGCGCACCCAGCGGTGACGGCCGAACGGCAAGGGGGAGCGTTCGATCCGGCGTCCGAGCAAGCCGGCGCCGAGATTGCCGTTGAAGTCCCGCAATTGGTCGAGGTTCACGGCGCGGTCGTAGATCCAGGTGCATTGGGCCGCGCTGCCCTGGCCGGTGGCGCGCAGCCGCAAGAAGGCGGCCTGGTCCAGCAGGGCCAGCCTCGTCACCGGTGCCGTGCCTCGCGGGGCTGCCGATGGGATGTGTACCGAGACGTCCTGCGGGCGAACGGGAATGCCTCGGGCATCACGGACCGTCGGCAACCCGGGTGAACTCGGCGCGCATCGTCTCGACGTAGCGCCGGACGGACTCGCGGGCGATGTCGGTGCCCGGGTAGGCGACCACCAGCTGCGTCTTGTCGTGCATGCGATTGACCCACATGCACACCGTCTCCGACAGGCGGTTGTCGCCCCAGATGCCGGCCCGCAGGCCGTCGAAGTTGTCGGCGAACGGCAGCTTGCGAATGTCGATGTAGGACAGCATCGGAACGGGACGGTCCGGAATCTCGATCGGTTCTTTGTCGGGCACCTCGAGCAGGTGGTAGTACGGCACCGCGCCGAGGGCCGTGTTCGCGTCGAAGGACGCCTGGGCGGCGCCGACCACCTCGTCGAATGACGCGCCCGCAGTGGGGATCGTCAGCGGGACGAAGCTGGCCAGCCACCCGACGGCGGTCGCGTGGGCGTGGTCTCGGCGATTCTCGAACGGGGTGAGCCCGAAATACACCGGCGCGCCGGTCAACCGATGCTCGGCCAGCGCGGCGCAGGCGAACACACCGCCGCTGAAGCGCGCCCCCGCGGCCCGGCACGCCGCCTCGAAACGCCGGCCCTGGTCGTCATCGATCAGGTCGAAGACCTCGATGGCGCCCGGCGTATCGGCGGCGGCATGCCCCAGCTCGAGGGGAAACCGCGGCAGCGCACCGCGGTTCGCCGCGAGGAAGCTTCGCCAGGTCTGGATCTCCGGCGAGGCCTCGTCCAGCCCCGCGGTGTATGCACGCTGCTTCGCGCTGTACTCCCGGTGGCTGGCAGCGGGTGGCAGCGCGACCTGCGCCTTCTGCACCGCGGTGAAGTACGCCGTCTGAATGTCGAGAAAAATCACCCCGGCCGACATGCCGTCGGCACGCAGGTGATCGACCGCGATAACCATGGTGAATCGGTCTTCGCCCTGAACGATTCCGAAGCTGAAGCAGTCCCACTGCAGCGGATCCGGGGTATCGAGAATCAGTTTGCGGATCTGGACCGGGGCCATCCGTCCGAGATCCGCTGGCGCCAGGGTGATCTCCGCCGGATCGGCGATAACGTAACGGCGAATTTCGTCGTTGTCGTCGAAGTCGAACCGGTCGTGGTACGTATCATGGCGCCGCACATGACTATTCACGGCGTGCGTCATCGCGTCGATATCGCAGACACCGCGGATTTCCCACGCCCCGATGCATAACCGGGGAATGTCGCGGCCGAGGCTGACCTGGCGCCGGTAATAGCGAAGATGCTGCGACTGCTGGTAACTCACTGGGGCCGGATGATATTGCGCTTCCGCTGCACGCGCGTGGGTGGTGGCGGTCGGGTACCAGGAAACGACGGTGCCCTCGGCTGTCCAATCATCAACCGTCCCCAGGAACATGCGCTACCTTTCGTCTGCCAACCGGTGATGCCATTTCGTGACCTTTACCGCGACCGCGCATGAATTGCTGAATGACATTAGCGCCGAAGGGGTTATGCTCGCAGGCTGAGCGAGCGTGTCGGCATAAGCTGCGTCAAAGGCGCGCATGGGATCCCCCCTCGAGCATCACAGTCTTCCCAAGACCGATGCAGAATGCCATCGTAGGGGATGTGAGGTAGCCCACAATGCAAAATGGCCGAATTGGTACGCACGGTTAACTCGGAAGTAATCGTCCCAGCGCCGAAGCCCGAACGGCCTTTGCCGGAGCGTTTGATCCTCCGCTGGCAGGCCATGACTCACACCGTTGCGATTCTTGGTGTGAGTCTCCCGGAGGGGACTTCGGCCTGCCGCCGCCGGATTATTTTGCCGACGCCGCGCCGACGTGCCTGGCGATCGCCTTCTTGTCGACCTTGCCGATCGGCGTGGTCGGCAGCGTCGTCATCGCCACCAGCACGTCGGGCCGGGCGTGCGCGGCCACCCCACACCGGTCGAGGTGGGCGTTCAGCTCGGCCAGGGTCACCGCCGGCCCGCTGAAAACCACCGCCGCACAGATTTTTTCGTCGAGGTAGGGGTCCGGCAGTGGCACCGCGGCAGCGGAGGAGATCGACGGGTGGCGCAGGATCTGTTCCTCGAGGTCGGCCGCGGAGACGGTCTCACCGCCGCGGCAGATCACGTCCTTGACACGTCCGGTGACCGTCAGATACCCGTCCGGCCGGAGCCGGATCAGGTCACCGCTGCGGAAGAAGCCGTCGGGGTCGAAGCAGCGTTCGTTGTCGCGCTCGGCGCGGTAGTAGCCGTTGAGCGTGTACGGGCCGCGCACCAGCAGTTCGCCCTCCTCGCCGACAGGCACTGGTGCGCCGTCGGCGTCGACGACGCGCAACTCGTCGGCCTCGCACAACGGCCGGCCCTGGGTGTGATCGACGAGCTCGGGCGGATCACCTGGCCGGGTGTAGTTCAGCAGGCCCTCCGCCATCCCGAACACCTGCTGCAGCCCCGGGGTCAGCGCGGTGCGGACCAGGCGGGCATCGTCGGGATCGAGCTTCGCCCCGCCAACCTGCAAGAGCCGCAGGGACTTCGGAGTCACCGGCTCCCACTCGCAGGCTTGCGCCCACAGTTTGGCCAGGGCCGGCACCAGGGCGGTGACCGTGACGCCGTGACGCTCGATCGCGGCGAACGCGGCCTCGGGGCTGGGGTCGGTGGCGAATACGGTGGCGGCGCCCACCGTCATCGCGCCGAGCAGGCCGGGGCAGGCCAGTGGGAAGTTGTGTCCGGCCGACAGCATCACCAGGTAGACGTCGTCCTCGGTGAGCCCGCACACCCGCGCGCTGGCGGTCGCGTTGAACACGTAGTCGTCGTGGGTGCGGGGGATCAGTTTGGGAGTCCCCGTGGTGCCGCCCGAAACCAGAAGTAAGGCAGGAGATTGCGGGTCCCGCGGCGGCGTCGCGGGCGCGGCGGCGGCCCGGTCGCAAAGTTCGGCCCACGAGGTGAACGGGCCCGGGTCACCGTCGACGATCACGTGCTCGAGCGCCGCGTGGAGCTTGACGAGTTCGGCCGCCATGGCGCGGTAGTCGAAACCGGTTGCCGCATGGGCGATCACCAAGCCCGTGGCCTCGCTGACGGCGGCAAAGTGTCCCAATTCGGCCGCGCGGTGGCCGGGCAGGCACATCACCGGGATGGCGCCCGCCCGCAGCAACCCGAAGAGCGCCACCGCGAACTGGCAACCGTTCGGCAATTGCAACAGCACGCGGTCACCCGGCGCGATGCCCAGCCCGCGCAGTCCCGCGGCGGCCCGGTCGGCGCGCTCGTCCAGCTCGGCATAACTCAAGCGCGCGCCGCCCACGGCGTCGAGCACGGCCGTCCGATCGGGCCAGCGCCGGGTCGCGTCGCTCAGGATTGTGTCCAGGGTGCGTCCCGCCCAATACCCCGCCGCGCGGTAGGCGGCGGCCCGATCGGCGGGGAACGGCACGAACCCCTGGAGGGCCCCGTTGAGGGGCGGCTGCCGGGTGTTGGCGGTCATCGGGTCCTCAGGCGGGGGGCGTAGTGGCGGCGATCCGGGAGTAAGGATAGGGTAACCAAAAACTTAGGGCAGCCTTTGCTAATCCAGGGAGGGTTCGTGGTGCGTGCCTCGGCGCGCTCGGAAGGCATCCGGGCAGAGGTGGCCGACCTGCTCGGCCTCGGCGTCGACGACGTCCACCCCGGTACCGATCTCATCGCCCAGGGCCTGGATTCCATCCGGATGATGACCCTCGCGGGCCGCTGGCGCCGCCGGGGAATCGCCGTCGATTTCGCCACGCTGGCCGCCACCCCGACGATCGAGGCCTGGTCAGAGCTGGTTTGCACGGATGCGCCGGCCGACTTCGCCGAGCACCAAGCCCCGGCGGCGGACACCCCGGGAGAGCCCTTCCAGCTGGCGCCGATGCAGCACGCCATGTGGGTCGGCCGCCAGGACAACCAGCCGCTCGGCGGGGTGGCCGGGCACCTTTACGTCGAGTTCGACGGCGGCCCGATCGACCCCGAACGGCTGCGCGCGGCGGCCACGGCGCTTGCCCGGCGCCACCCGATGCTGCGCGTGCAGTTCCTGCCCGACGGCACCCAATCCATCGCGGCGCCCGCCAGCCGATTCCCGGTGGCGGTCGAGGACCTGCGCGGCCTGGACGGCGACGGGGTCGACGAGCGGCTGGCCGCCATCCGCGACACCAAGTCGCATCAGCAGCTCGACGAAGCGGTGTTCGAGCTGGCCCTGACACTGCTCCCGGGCGAACGTTCGCGCCTGCACGTCGATTTGGACATGCAGGCCGCCGACGCCATGAGTTACCGCACCCTGATGGCCGACCTGGCCGCCCTGTATGTGGGCCACGAACTGCCCGCACTGAGCTACACCTATCCGCAGTATCGCCGCGCCGTGGAGGCGGAGGAGGCCCGGTCGCAACCGGCCCGCGACGCCGCCCGACAGTGGTGGGCGCAGCGAATCCCGCAGCTGCCGGACCCGCCGGCCCTGCCCGTCACCGGCGACCGGCGCTCGCGGCGCAGCACCCGGCTCTGGCACTGGCTCGACCCGCGGACCCGGGACGCCTTGTTTTCGCGCGCCCAGGCCCGCGGGCTGACCCCGGCGATGACATTGGCCGCGTCGTTCGCCAATGCCCTGGCGCGCTGGTCGACCACCTCGCGCTTCTTGTTGAACGTGCCGCTGTTCGGGCGTCAGCCGCTGCACCCCGACGTCGACTCGTTGGTCGGCGACTTCACCTCCTCGCTGCTGCTCGACGTCGACCTCACCGGCACGCGGACCGCGGCAGAGCGGGCGCGGGCCGTGCAGGACGCGATGCGGACCGCCGCCGCCCACTCCGCCTATCCCGGGTTGTCCGTGCTGCGGGACCTCGGCCGTCATCGGGGTGCGCAGGTGCTGGCGCCGGTGGTCTTCACCAGTGCGCTGGGGCTCGGCGACCTGTTCAGCCGCGATGTCACCACCCAATTCGGCGCGCCCGCGTGGATCATCTCCCAGGGCCCGCAGGTGTTGCTCGACGCTCAGGTCACCGAGTTCGACGGCGGCGTGCTGGTGAATTGGGATGTGCGCGAGGGCATCTTCGCCCCGGGCGTCATCGACGCGATGTTCGGCTACCACATCGACGAACTGGTTCGGCTGGCCTCCGCCGACGACAGCTGGGACGCCCCCGGGCCGTCGCCGTTGCCGGACGCGCAGCGCGCGGTGCGCGACGCGGTCAACGGCCGCACCGCCGAGCCCAGCGGAGAAGCGTTGCACGACGGGTTCTTCCGGCAAGCCGAGCAGCGGCCCGACGCGCCGGCAATATTCGCCGGTTCCGGTGACCTCAGCTACGCCCAGCTGCGCGACCAGGTGCGGGCGGTGGCCGGCGCGTTGCGCGCGGCCGGCGTCGGCGCCGGCGACACGGTCGCGGTGATGGGGCCCAAGACGGCCGAGCAGGTGCCCGCGCTGTTGGGCATCCTCAGCATCGGCGCGGTGTACCTGCCCATCGGCGCCGACCAGCCGCGCGACCGCGCGGAGCGCATCATCGAAACCGGCGCGGTGCGGGTGGCCCTGGTGTGCGGCGGGCGGCGCCTGTCGCCGCCCGTGCCGGAGCTGACGCTGGCCGACGTGCTGCGCGGCGAGCCGGCCGACATCGACTCGGGCAGAATCGATCCCGGTCAGCTGGCCTACGTATTGTTCACCTCCGGCTCGACCGGCGAGCCCAAGGGCGTGGAGGTGACGCACGACGCCGCGATGAACACCGTGGAGTTCATCGCCCGGCACTTCGAGATCGGCCCCGCGGACCGGTGCCTGGCCCTGTCCACCCTCGAAGGCGACATCTCGGTGATGGACATCTTCGTGACCCTGCGGACGGGCGGGTCGATCGTGGTGGTCGACGAGGCGCAGCGCCGCGACCCCGACGCGTGGGCCCGGCTGATCGACGCCCACCGGGTCACCGTGCTGCACTTCATGCCGGGCTGGCTGGAAATGCTGATCGAGGTCGGCCGCGGACGGCTGTCGTCGGTGCGGGTGATCCCGACCGGCGGGGACTGGGTCCGCCCCGAGTTGGCGCGCCGGCTGCGGGCCGAGGCGCCCGACGTTCGCTTCGCCGGCCTGGGCGGTGCAACCGAAACCCCGGTTCACAACACGATTTTCGAGGTCGGCGACCCGAACGCGTTGCCGCCCGACTGGACCGCCCTGCCCTACGGCGTGCCGCTGGACAACAACGCCTGCCGCGTGGTCAACGACGGGGGCGACGACTGCCCCGACTGGGTCGCCGGCGAGCTGTGGGTGTCCGGTCGCGGCATCGCGCGGGGCTACCGCGGACGCCCGGACCTCACCGCGGAGCGCTTCGTCGAGCACGCGGGACGAACGTGGTACCGCACCGGCGATTTGGCCAGGTATTGGCCCGACGGCACCCTCGAGTTCGTCGGGCGCGCGGACCACCGGGTCAAGATCAGCGGATATCGCGTCGAGCTCGGCGAGATCGAGGCCGCGATGCGGCGGCTGCCGGGGGTTGCGATTGCGGTGGCCGCCCTGGTCCCCGGATCCGGCGGGTCGGAGGTCCTGGCGGCCGCGGTCTGCCCGGAGAGCTCACGCGCTGCGGCGCCGACCGCCGAGCTTCTCCGCGCGTCGATGGCCGAACTCGTTCCGGCGCACATGATTCCGCGACACTTCGCGCTCCTGGAGCGCATCCCGTTCACCAGCGCCGGAAAGATCGACCGTCGCGCAGTCGCCCGCGAGCTGGGCGCCGCGGTCTCGCTGTCCGAGCGGACCGGCTTCCGGGCCCCGTCGACGCCGCTGGAATCGGCCCTCGCCGCGCTCCTCGGCGATCTGCTCGGCGCGGATCAAGTCGGGCGCGACGACGACTTCTTCGCGCTGGGCGGGGATTCGGTGCTGGCCACCCAGGCCGTGGGCCGGATCCGGACCTGGCTGGACACCCCGCACATCATGGTCGCCGACATCTTCGCCAGCAGAACCGTTGCGGCCCTTGCCGAATTGCTCAGCGGGCGTGAGCGGGACGCGGCACGGCTGGATCAGGTGGCTGAGCTGTACCTGGAAGTCATCCACCTGGATGCCGACGCGGTGCTGTCGGCGGCGCATCAGACCGGGAAACCCGGGACGGCGCAATGACTTCCGAACCGCTGCTGAGCAGGCCGACCGAATTCGCACCGTGGATCAAGCGTGCCCCCGCCCCGACCGCGAGCCGGCGCGCCGGCGCCACCGTCGTGTTTCCGCACGCGGGAGCCGCCGCGGCGGGGTACCGCGCGCTGGCGACCGCCCTGGCCGCGGGCGGTGACACCTACATCGTGCAGTACCCGCAGCGCGCGGACCGGCTGAGCCACCCCGCCCCCGACACCGTGCACGACCTGGCGCAGGGTCTGTTCGACGCGGGCCCGTGGGCGCGCGTCGCGCCGCTCAGGCTGTTCGGGCACAGCATGGGGGCCGTCGTGGCGTTCGAGTTCGCCAGGATCGCCGAATCCCACGACATCCCCGTGCAGCGCCTGTGGGTGTCGGCCGGCCCGGCGCCGTCGGCCGTCGCCGCGATGCCGCCGTTGCCCACCACCGACGACGGATTGCTCGCCGACATCGCCGATCTCGGCGGCACCGATCCCGACCTGCTCGCCGACGAAGAGTTCGCCGAGCTGCTGACCACCGCGGTGCGTGCCGACTACCAGGCGGTCAACCGCTACGAGTGCGCCCCCGGCGTGCGCATCAGCGCCGACATCCGCGTGCTGGGGGCGCGCGACGACCACCGCGTCGATCCGGAAGCGTTGCGGCTGTGGGAGAACCACACGGCTGGCGCCTTCGAGCTGTTCCTGTACGACGGCGGACACTTCTATCTCGACGAGCATCTGGATGCCGTCGCGGAACGGGTGAACGCCGATGTCTGAGCGGCCTTACGACGCCGACCCGGTGGTGATCGTCGGCATGGCCGTCGAAGCGCCCGGCGGCATCGACACCGCCGAGGGGTACTGGGAGCTGTTGTCGCAGGGCGGAGAGGCCCTCGGCCCGTTCCCCACCGACCGTGGTTGGCAGGTCCGCGAGCTGCTCGCCGGGTCGCGGCGCAGCGGCTTCAAGGAAATCCATGACCGCGGTGGATTTCTCTCGGGTGCAACGACATTCGACCCCGAGTTCTTCGGCATCTCGCCGCGCGAGGCCGTCGCCATGGACCCCCAGCAGCGCGTTGTGCTTCGGGTGTCCTGGCGCGCGCTGGAAAACAGCGGCATCAACCCCGACGACCTGGCCGGGCACGACGCGGGCTGCTTCGTCGGCGCCTCGGCCACCGGATACGGGCCGCAGATGGCCGGCTTCTCCGAGCACAGCGGCCACCTGCTCGCCGGGACCGCGCTGAGCGTGATCTCCGGCCGGGTCGCCTACACGCTGGGGCTGGCCGGACCGGCGCTGACGGTGGATTCGTCGTGCGCGTCCGCGTTGGCGGCATTCCACGTCGCCGTGCGGTCGGTGCAGAACGGCGACTGCGACCTCGCGCTGGCCGGCGGCGTCAACGTGCTCGGCTCGCCGGGATTCTTCGTCGAGTTCTCCAAGCAACACGCCCTCTCCGACGACGGCCACTGCCGCCCCTACAGCGCCCAGGCCAGCGGCACGGTGTGGGCCGAGGGGGCGGCGATGTTTGTGCTGCAACGCAAATCGGCCGCGCTGCGCGCCGGCCGGCAGGTGGTCGCCGAAGTCCGCGCCACCGCCGTCAACCAGGACGGCCGCAGCGCCGGGCTCAGCGCCCCCAGCGGTGACGCGCAGGTCCGCCTGTTCCGGCGTGCGATGGCGCAGGCCGCGATTCGGCCCGAAGACGTCGGCATGCTCGAGGGCCACGGCACCGGTACCCGCCTCGGCGACCGCACGGAACTGCGATCGCTGGCGCAAACGTACGGCGACACGGCGCCCGGCGGCGGCGCGCTGCTGGGCTCGGTGAAATCCAACGTGGGGCACGCCTTGGCCGCCAGCGGGGCGCTCGGGCTGGCCAAGGTGCTGGTCTCCGCGGAGCACGGGGCGATCCCGCCGACCCTGCACGCCGCGGACCCGAGTCCCGAAATCGACTGGGAGAGCCAGGGTCTGCGCCTGGCGAAGGACCTGACCCCATGGCCCGCGTTCGGTGGGCAGCGGATCGCGGCGACGTCGGCATTCGGCATCGCCGGTACCAACGCCCACGTGATCGTCTCCCTGCCCGAGGTCGCGTGATGCTGACGTCCCCCCTGCCCGACGCTCGCGTGCCCGTGCTGCTGTCCGCGCACGCCGAGGAGCTGATCGGTCAGGACGCCCGGGCGATCCTGGACCATCTGGACTCCGCGGGCGCCGATGCGGATGTCGCGGCGGTGGCGTCCAGCCTGCTGCGGCTGCGGCGGGTGCGACGGCACCGCGCGGTGGTTCGGGCGGCCGACCGCGCCGAGCTCGTCGCCGGGCTGGCCGCGCTGGCCCGCGGCGCGGAGCACCCGCTGGTCACCCGGTCGTCGATCGGCGTCGCACCGGGGATCGCCTTCGTGTTTCCCGGCCAGGGCAACCAATGGCAATCGATGGGCGCCGAAGCCTATCAACGGCTTCCGGCGTACCGGGCCGAGGCGGACCGATGCGCCCGGGCGTTTTTGGCCGCCGGGCTGCCGTCGCCGTTGCCCTACCTGACCGGGCAAGCCGACCGGGACTGGTCGCGCACCGAGATCCAGGGGGCGCAGTTCGCCCACGCGGTCAGCCTGGCCCAAGAATGGCGATTCCACGGCGTGCTCCCGGCAATCACCTTGGGGCACAGCCTCGGCGAGGTCGCGGCGGCCTACGTCGCCGGAACGATATCGCTGTCCGACGCGGTCGCCCTGGTTGGGGCCCGCGCCACCATCGTCGACCGCTTGACCGGTCACTACGCCATGGCGGTGCTGGGCACCGGGGTCGACGACGCGGAGTCGTTGATCGGCGAAACGGTTGGCTGGCTGGAAGTCTCGGCGGTCAACGGGCCCTCGTCGACGGTGGTGTCCGGCGACCACGACGCGGTGGCCGCCGCGGTGCGGCGGGCCAGGCAACGCGGCGTGTTCACCCACCAACTGGCCGTGGACTATCCCGGGCACACCAGCGTCCTACGGCCATTGCGTCACCAGCTGGCCGAGCTGGTGCCCCGCTCGGCGTTCGGAGACAGCCCGGTGCGATTCGTCGGGTCGACCTTCGGCGCGGAGGTCGGCAGCGACCGCGATTTCGGTGAGTATTGGTATGAAAACCTCTGCAACACAGTGCGGTTCGATCGCGCGGTGGCGGCGGCGCAAGGGCTGGGCGCCACCATCTTCGTCGAGCTGTCCGCGCATCCCGCGCTGCTGTATCCGCTCGCCGACCTCATCGACGAGCGGACGACCCTGGCCGTCGGCTCGGGACACCGCGACTCGACCATCACCGACACGCTCGCGGCCAACATCGCCGCCGTCGCAACCGCCGATCCCGGCTGCCAATGGGCCAACACGATTCCGGGCGGCGTCCGCCGTCCCCTGCGCGGGTTCCCCAACGCGCCCATGCGGGCGGTGCACCTCTGGGCGGCGCCCGAACCGGCGATCGAGACCGCGCCCGCCGCGGCGCTCACGGTCGCCGTCGAGCATTGGCGGCGGGCGGCATCGGCGCCGGCGGGGGGCGCCGACATCGGCTTCCACGGCGCGACCGGCACGTTGGCCCAACGGCTGATCGACGCCGTTGAGGCGCACGACAACTGCCGGGTGGTGTCACCGAACGACGCCGAGATCCTGGTCGTGGCCGCCCCGACACTCGACGAGCCGGAGCCCGCCGCGGCGATCGAGCAGATCGCGCGCCGGCCGGACGCGGGACTACCCGACTACCGCGCGCTGATCGGCCCTCGGTGCCGGGCCGTGTGGCTGCTCACCGCCGGCGCCGAAACCGTCGACCGGCATGACCCCACGGCGCTTCCCGGGCAGGCGGCGCTGGCCGCCATGCATCGCAGCGTCGGCTTCGAGTTCACCGACCAGGCCTTCGGACATCTCGACCTGGCGGGGCGGGACGTCGACGACCCGACGGCGCGCGCCGCGGTCGAGGCGTTGCTCGGCGAGGTGGCCGAGGTGGCGTTGCGGGGCAATGGTTCGCCGCGACGCTACGTGCGAATCTTGCGGGAGTGCCGCGACTCGGGGACCGCGCCCCCCCTCGACGCGGCCGCGCTGGACGACGTGGTGATCACCGGCGGCAGCGGGGCGATCGGCTTGCAGTACGCCCGATACTGCATCGAACGCGGGGCGCGGACCGTGACGTTGTTGAGCCGCAACGGCATCGACGAGCCCACACTGCGCCGGCTTACCGACGGCCACGACGTCGACGTGCGCGCCCCGCGGTGCGATATCACCGACCCGGCCGCGCTGGCCGACGCAGCCGCCGGGCACCCCGGCGCGTCTCTGGTGATCCATACCGCCGGCATCGCCGAGGCCCGCACGCGCGCCGAACTCACCGGCGCCGACGTCGCCGCGGTCTGCGCCGCGAAGGTGCGCGGCTTGGCGGCGCTGGCGGAGATGTGGCCGCTGCGGCCGGATTGCCGAATCCTGGCCTGCTCGTCGGTGTTCGGGGTATGGGGTGGCCACGCGCACGCGGCGTACGCCGCATCCAACCGCATGCTCGACGTCTTGGTCGCCCGGCTGCGCGGCGCGGGCCGCGACTGCGCGGCGATCCGGTGGGGCCTGTGGCAGGCCGCCGGCGTGGTGACGGGCGACGAGATCACCCGCACCGAACGCTCCGGCCTGATCGCGATGGCGCCCGAGCCGGCGATCGAGGCCGGCCTGCGCCGCTACGACGGCGATCCGCTGATCTTCCGCGCGGACTTCGACCGGCTTGCGGTCTTCTTCGAAAGCCAGGGCATGCCAATGCCGTTCACCACCGCCGGGGCCGCCGCCGCGGACGAGGACGGCGCGGCCAAGCCGCTCGGTGAGGTGGTGCGCGCCGAACTGGCCGCGACACTGCACCTGGGGGAGGCGGTCACGATCGACCCGAGCGCACCGCTCATCGACCTCGGCGTGGACTCGTTGCTCGCGCTCGACCTGCGCAAGCGGCTGCGTCGGACGGTCGGAAGATCGGTCCCGGTCGCGCGCATGCTCGGCGGCATCACCCTCGACGAACTGATCGACGCGTTGCGCGTCGACCCCGGTGACGGACCGCGACCGGACGCGCCACTCGACACCCCCGAACCGAGAAAGGTTGGACTCCCCGCGTGACGGACACCACCCGAACCGGCGCCCGTCTCGACGACGAGCGCCTGGAACTGTTGCGCCGCAAGATCGCCGAGCGCGGACTGGCCAGACCGGCCGCCGAGGCGCCCGCGTCCACCAAAGACGAACCGCGCATGTCCGTCGGCCAGCACCGGATGTGGTTCGTGCAGTCGGTGGACCCGGACAGCGCGCTGCTCAACGTCTGTGTGTCCTACCGGGTCACCGGGGTGGTCGACCTCCAGCGATTGCGGCGCGCGGTCGACGCCGTGGCCGCGCGGCACCAGGTGCTGCACACCACCTATGCCACCGGCCCGGACGGCGACCCGTATCCGGTTGTCCGCGAGGAGTTGCGGCCCGAGTGGGCCGAACACGATCTGTCGGAGTTGACGGAGCAAGCCCGGCGGTTGCGGCTGGACGTGCTGGCGCAACGGGACTTCCGCCGGCCCTTCGACCTCGCCAAGGATTCCCCGCTGCGGGTCACGGCGGCGCGCTTGTCGGGCGACGAGCTGATGCTGTTGATGACGGCTCACCACATCGCCTGGGACGACGCCTCGTGGACACCGTTTTTCACCGACCTCACCCGCGCCTACACCGACGACCTCGGTGCTCTCCCCGCCATAACCGCACCCGCGCCGGACGAAGCGGCCGATCCCGGCGCGGACTTCGAATATTGGCGGCCCCTGATGGCGAATCTGCCCGAGCCGCTTGAGCTTCCGGGACCCAACGGGTCGGTGGTGCCAAGCACCTGGCGTGCCCAGCGTGCCACCACGCGGTTGGCGGCGGCCACCGTCGACAAGGCCGCGGCGCTGGCGCGCGAGACCGGCGCCACCCCGTACATGGTGCTGATGGCCGCCTTCGCCGCGCTGGTGCACCGTTACACCCAGTCAACGGACTTCCTGGTCGCCGCCCCCGTGCTCAACCGCGGCGTCGGGAGCGAATCCGCCATCGGCTACTACGGAAACACCGTGGTGATCCGGCTGCGGCCGCAGCCCCACCAAACATTCCGGGAGCTGCTGGCCCAAACCCGCGACAGCGCGGTGGGCGCCTTCGCCCACTCGCGCGCCGACCTGGACTGGCTGGTGCGCGAGTCCAATCCCGATCGTCGCCACGGCGCCGACCGGATGACGAGGGTGAGCTTCGGGCAGCGAGAGCCCGACGGCGCCGGCTTCTGCCCGCCCGGCGTGCGGTGCGAGCGCGGTGAGTTGCGCGGTCAATTCAACCAGCTGCCATTGAGTTTCATGATCGAGCTGGACCGCTCGGCCGGCGGCGGGTCCGTCGAGGCCGAATACCTGGTCGAGGTGCTTGATCAGCGGCTGGTGGAGCAGCTGCTCCGGCACTACGGCGTATTGCTGGATAGCGCGCTGACCGACCCCGATGCAGCGCTGTCGGCCTGCGCGCTGATGGACGCCGACGACGCCGAGTGGTTGCGCTGGGCCTCGACCGGGGCGGCGTTCGAAACCCCGGCGGCCACCCTGCCCGCGCTGGTCACCCGCCGGGCGGCGCGTTCGCCCGACGCCATCGCCGTAGTCTACGAGGGCCGCGAGTACACCTACCGCGAGATCGACGAAGAGTCGAACCGCCTGGCGCACTGGCTGATCGAGCGGGGGATCGGCACCGAGGACCGCGTGGCGGTGCTGCTGGACAAGTCACCCGAATTGGTCATCACCGCGCTGGGCGTGCTCAAGGCCGGAGCGGTCTACCTGCCGGTCGACCCCACCTACCCCGAGGATCGCCTGACCTTCATCCTGGGCGACGCCGACGCCAAACTGGTGCTGCGCGAGCCGGTCACCGGGCTGTCGCGGTACCCGGCCACGGCGCCGGCCGAGCTGCTCCGCCCGCTGAGCCCCGACAACACGGCCTACCTGATCTACACCTCCGGTTCGACCGGCCTGCCCAAGGGTGTTCCGGTGCCGCACAAGCCGATCGCCGAGTACTTCGTCTGGTTCGGCGAGGATTACCACGTGGACGAAACCGACCGGCTGCTGCAGGTCGCCTCGCCGAGCTTCGACGTGTCCATGGGCGAGATCTTCGGCACATTGATCATGGGCGCCAGGCTGGTGATCCCGCGCCCCGACGGGCTGCGCGACATCGGCTACCTGACCGACCTGCTGAGCCGCGAAGGCATCACCTCGATGCATTTCGTGCCGTCGCTGCTGGGCCTGTTCCTGTCGCTGCCCGGCGTCAGCCAGTGGCGCACCCTGCGGCGCGTGCCCATCGGCGGCGAGGCCCTGCCGGGCGAGATCGCCGACAAGTTCCACGCCACCTTCGACGCGCTGCTGTACAACTTCTACGGACCGACCGAGACCGTCGTCAACTGCACCAGCTTCCCGGTGGAGGGGGCCCAGGGCACCCGGGTGGTGCCCATAGGACGCCCGAAGATCAACACGCAGGTGTATCTGCTCGACAACGCGCTGCGGCCCGTCCCCGCCGGCGTGATCGGCGAAATCTACATCGGTGGAACGCATGTCGCGCACGGATACCACCGCCGGCCCGCATTGACGGCCGAGCGGTTCGTCGCCGACCCGTTCACGCCGGGCGCCCGGTTGTATCGCTCCGGCGACCTCGCCCAGCTCGATGCGGAAGCCGCGGATCTTGACCTGTTCGTCGGCGCGCCCGACGAATTCGATGTCC
>NZ_LZJX01000041.1:0-911 GCF_001667595.1 Mycobacterium sp. E2989
CGGGGGCCGGCACCGGCGTGGGTGCCGCTGCCGACGCCGGCCAGGGGCATGCCGCCGAGCAGGTTGCCCGGTCCCCCGGCGGCCTCGGGTGCGGCGCTGATCGCGCTGACCGGGACCGCGGTGTGGCCCATCGCCGGCACGGCCGGGGCGCTGTTCCAGGCCACCGGCACCGACAGCTTGCCACCGATCGAGCCGGCCCCGCCGATGGCCGCCGCTGGGTGCACCGCACCCGCACCGCCACCGAGCAGACCACCGAGCCCACCCAGGCCGGGCAGGGCCTTGGCCGCCGCGGGGGCCGCACCACCGATCGCCCCGACCGACTTGGCGATCTGCACAAAGTTGTTGCCCATACCGATGCTGAAGTAGGGCAGACCCTCGGTGTTGTAGAAGAGGCTCGCGAAGGGGCTGTAACCGTTGACGGCCGTGCCCAGGTTGGTGGGCAGGGTGGTCTGGCCGGTCAGCAGGAACCACAGCTCCTGGAACGGATCGGTCGTGGTGGCCGCTGCCTGGGCGGCCTGCTGGGTCGTGCTCGTGGTGGCCGTGGTGGCCGCCTTCTGCACCACGTTGGCGGTGTTACCCGCGGTGGTGTTGGCCGCCGCGTTGGCCACCGTGCCCGACTGGCTGGCCGTGCCCGCATCGTTGGTCACCTTCGGCGCCGGCGCGAACTGCGTCAGGCCCTTGGTCGTCGCCGTCGACTGCGCGGTGTAGGTGGCCATCGCCCCGGCATCTTGAGCCCAAAACTCGCCGTACTGGGCCTCCAACTGCGCGATCGCCCCGGTGTTCTGCCCGATCACATTGGTGGCCTGCAACTGCTGCACCAACGCCCGGTTGGCCGCGATCACCGGCGGGGGCACCACCGAGGAAAACACCGACTCATAAGCCGCCGCCGCCGAGCTGGCCTGCACCGCCGC
>NZ_LZJX01000042.1:0-16907 GCF_001667595.1 Mycobacterium sp. E2989
ACCCTCAGCCCAATTGGGCGTCGGCGGGCAGGACCTTGGACTTGTCACCCTTCTTCAGGTGGGCCGCGCGAATGCCGCACGAACGCGGCCGACGATCTCGGCGGGCCGGTCGCCCGACACCACTCGGATGACCAGCCAGCCACCACGCTGTAGCCTTTCCAATCGCCTTACGTCCCAGGTGTATTGCCGGCGATCGCTGCGGTGCTGGTCGCCGTCGTATTCGACGGCGACCTTGACGTCCTCCCACCCCATGTCGAGGTAAGCGAAGACATTGCCGACCTCGTCGCGCACCGGAATCTGTGTTTGGGGCCGCGGTAGGCCGGCCCCGATCAGCACGAGGCGAAGCCAGGACTCTTTTGGCGACTGCGCCCCGGCATCGAACAGATCCGCGGCTCGCCGCGCTCGCGCGATGCCTCTGCGTCCGACGTATCTCCGGGCCAGCAGCTCGACATCAGCCGCTTTGATTTCCGTTGCTCTGGCGAGAGCGTCGATCCCCGCCACAGCGGTCATGGTCGGGTACCAACAGCCGAAGTCCAGTGCCGTCCTGACCGGCGAGGTGACCCGCATGCCGGCCACCAGCTCGATCTCGTCCTCCTCGATCCGGTCCCCGTGCGCGTGAATACCAGGCGGACTGCGCCGATTGTCGTGGATCAACTCCACGACGTGCGCATCATCGACCCACTTGCTGCCATGCAGAGCGGATGCGGCGAACCCTGCGACAACACCTCGGCGGCCGCTCCATAGCCAGCCGGCTTTGGCGCGTAGTTCGGCGGTGATGCCGACATCACGCTCCACGTAGACGTCCGGGAACAATGGGCGAAAGCGAGTAGCCAGTTGCGACTTGGACAGCACCCCTGCAGAGATGGCCTCGCTGCCAATAATCGGCTCCATCATGGCCCCGCAGCGTGGCATGAGGCCGCCGTGGCCGTCACGTCAGCTATCCACAAGTCGCGAGCGTGCGGCTAGCCGCACGCTCGAACGCGAACGTGCGGCAAGCCGCACGTTCGAGGCGAATGGCAAAGCTAGCCGAGGATCAGGCCCGACGTGGGCACGCCGGTTCCCGCGGTGACGAGCACGTGCTCGACGTCGGGGACCGGGTTCACCGACGTTCCCCGCAGCTGCCGCACACCCTCGGCAATGCCGTTCATGCCGTGGATGTAGGCCTCACCGAGTTGACCGCCATGCGTGTTGATCGGAAGCCGGCCACCGACCTCGATCGCACCATCGGCGATGAAGTCCTTGGCCTCGCCCTTACCGCAGAATCCCAACTCCTCCAACTGAATCAGCGTGAAGGGCGTGAAGTGGTCGTACAACACGGCGGTCTGGATGTCGGACGGCTGCAGACCGGACTGCTGCCACATCTGCTGACCGACCAGCCCCATCTCGGGCAGGCCGAGCTCGTCGCGGTAGTAGCTGACCATCGTGTACTGGTCGGGGCTGGAGCCTTGCGCCGCGGCCTCGATGATCGCCGGCCGCTGCTTGAGATCCTTCGCGCGCTCCGGGGAGGTCACCACGATCGCCACCGCGCCGTCGGTCTCCTGGCAGCAGTCCAGCAGCCGCAGCGGCTCGGCGATCCACCGCGAATTCTGGTGGTCCTCAATGGTTATCGGCTTCTCGTAGAAGTACGCCTTTGGGTTCTTGGCCGCGTGCTTGCGGTCGGCCACCGAGATCACCCCGAAATCCCGGCTGGTCGCGCCGGACCAGTGCATGTACCGCTGCGCGATCATCGCGACCTGCGCGGCGGGCGTCGACAGCCCGTGCGGATACGAGAAGGAGTTGTCGGCCGCCGTCGAATCGGCCTGCACGCCCGCATTTCCCACCAGCCGGGTCTGGACCTGACCGAACCGCATGCCCGACCGCTCGTTGAACGCCCGGTACGCCACGACGACGTCGGCCACCCCGGTGGCGACGGCCATCGCCGCCTGCTGAACGGTCGCACACGCGGCGCCGCCGCCGTAGCCGATCTGCGAGAAGAACTTCAGGTCACCGATGCCGACGGCGCGCGCCACCGCGGTCTCGTTGTTGGTGTCCATCGTGAACGTGGTCAGCCCGTCGACGTCAGACGGCGAAAGGCCGGCGTCGTCCAGGGCGTCCAGGACCGCCTCGGCGGCCAGTCGCAGCTCGCTGCGGCCGGAGTCCTTGGAGAAGTCGGTGGCGCCGATCCCGACGATGGCCGCCTTACCCGAGAGCATCAAGCGTCCCCCATCGTCAGCGTCACCGTCGCGATCACATGATCGCCAAGGCTGTTGCGGCCGAACACCTTCAACGCGATCAGGCCGTCGTCGATACCGGTCACCTCGCCGGAGAAGGTGACGGTGTCGTAGGCATACCACGGCACGCCGAGCCGCAGCCCGATCGATTTGATCCGTGCGGCCGGGCCGGCCCAGTCGGTGACGTAACGCTGCACCAACCCCGTGTCGGTCAGGATGTTGACGAAGATGTCCTTGGAACCCTTGGCCTGCGCCAGGTCCCGATCATGGTGCACGTCCTGAAAGTCCCTGGTAGCCAGGGCGGTCGAGATGATGAACGTCGGGTCGCCGTAAATCTTCAATTCGGGCAGGGTGGTACCCACCTCGACAGTAGGCGCGCTCATGCTTGATCTCCCAAGGGTTCCCACGCGTAAAGGCTCCACTCCGGGCCGGAGTCACCGGCCGGGAAGTCGATATAGGTTGCGCGAACCGGCATTCCGATCTTGATCTCGGCGTGGTCGACGCCGCGCAGCTCGCCGAGCATACGAACACCCTCTTCCAGCTCGACGAGCGCGATCACAAACGGCAGCGTGCGTCCGGGCACCTTCGGCGCGTGGTGCACGACGTAGCTGTACAGCGTGCCGCGGCCGCTGGCCACGACGTAGTCGATGGGTTGGGCCTTGTCCTGCCACACCGCCGGCACCGGCGGATGCTGCAGGCTGCCGTCGGGCCGGCGCTGAACCCGTAACTCGTGCGCCTTGACGCCCTCCCAGAAGAAGGCGGTGTCCCGCGACGACGCCGGGCGCATCATGGTGTCGGGATCGAGGTCCTCGGGCACCGAGGACGGCGCGGATTCGCGGGGCTTGAACTTCAATATCCGCCAAGCCATCTCGGCGACGGCTTCCTCCCCGACCCGCCAGGTGATGTGCTGGTTGATGAAGTAGCCCTCACCGAGGCCGGTCTGCTTGGGGCCCACCACGTCACGCATCTCGGAGTGGATGGTGACCTGCTCGCCGGGACGCAGATACCGGTGATAGGTCTGCTCACAGTTGGTGGCGACCACCCCGATATAGCCGGCGTCGTCGAACAGCTTCATGATCGGGCCCATTGGATCGTCGGTGGGGCGTTCACCGCCCTGCCCGAACATCGTCCACACCTGAATCATGGCCGGCGGCGCGACAATCCCCGGGTGACCGGCTGCCTTGGCGGCATCCTCGTCCACGTAGATCGGGTTGCGGTCGCCGAGGGCCTCCACCCAGTTGTTGATGATCGGCTGGTTCACCGGATCCCGGCCCGCGCGCGGCGCTGCCACGGCGGTGGCGGTGATTTCCGCGACCGCTTCGGCGATATCCGTCATCGAGGCACCCTCGGCACCTTGAGGCCGGCCGCCGCGATCATCTCTCGCATCACTTCGTTCACGCCGCCACCGAAGGTGATCACCAGGTTGCGCTTGGTTTGCGAATCCAGCCAACGCAGCAGCTCGGCGGTCTCCGGTTCCGCGGGGTTGCCGTACTTGCCGACGATCTCTTCGGCCAGCCGACCGATGTACTGAATCTTCTCGGTGCCAAAGACTTTGGTCGAGGCGGCGTCGGCGACGTTGATGTCCTCGCCGGCGGCGGCCACCTGCCAGTTCAGCAGCTCGTTGATCCGCCACATCGCGTGGATCTCACCGAGCGCCCGTTTGACGTCGGCGTGGTCGATCGGCGTGACGCCGTCGCCGCCCGGCTTGGACGCCCACGCGTGCACCCGGTCATAGATGCCCGCGGTGCGGCCCGCCGGGCCCAGCATGACGCGTTCGTTGTTGAGCTGGGTCGTGATCAGCCGCCATCCGCCGTTCTCCTCGCCGACCAGCATGTCGGCGGGCACCCGCACGTCGTTGTAGTAGGTGGCGTTGGTGTGGTGGGCACCGTCGGACAAGATGATCGGCGTCCACGAGTAGCCGGGATCCTTGGTGTCGACGATCAGGATCGAAATCCCCTTGTGCTTCACGGCTTCCGGGTCGGTGCGGCAGGCCAACCAGATGTAGTCCGCGTCATGCGCACCGGTGGTGAAGATCTTCTGCCCGTTGACGATGTACTCGTCGCCCTGGCGCACGGCGGTGGTCCGCAGCGAAGCCAGGTCGGTTCCCGCCTCGGGCTCGGTGTAGCCGATCGCGAAGTGCACCTCGCCGGCGAGAATGGCCGGCAGGAACTTCTTCTTCTGTGCCTCGCTGCCGAATTGCTGCAGAACCGGACCGACCGTCTGCAGCGTCACCGCGGGCAGCGGGACGTCGGCCCTATGCGCCTCGTTGACGAAGATCGACTGCTCGATGGGGCCGAAGCCCAAGCCGCCGAACTCCTTTGGCCAACCGACGCCGAGCTTGCCGTCCCGGCCCATCCGCCGGATCACCGCGCGATAGGCCTCGTTGTGACGGTCCTCCTCCATCGCCTTCATCTCGTCGGACGAGATCAGGTTCGAAAAGTATTCCCGCAGTTCCGCTTGCAGCTGACGCTGCTCCGGAGTCAGGTCTATGAACATTGCGCTCCCACCAGATCGAGACGATGAGAAGGCCCGCCCAGCAGCCGGGTCAGGTCCTTGATCGTGGAGTAGTACCGGTGCATCGGATAGGTGATGTCCATGCCCATGCCGCCGTGCAGGTGGTGGCAGAGCTGCATCACCGGCGGCGCCTGCGACGTGATCCAATAGCCGAGCACGTCGAGATCGTCGTCAGCGTCCCGTCCTTCGGACAGCCGCCACACGACCGACTTCGCCGCCAAATCGATGGTGCGCGAAGCGATGTAGACCTCGGCGAGCTGCGCGGCCACGGTCTGGAACGTCGACAGCGGCTTGCCGAATTGCTTGCGGTTGGCCACGTAGTCCGCGGTGAGCCGCAGCGCGCCCGCCACCAGGCCGTCGGTGTAGGCGCCGATGGCCGCCAGCGCCAGCTGGTTGACCCGCGGCGCCCCGGCGCCCGACAAAACGTCGGCGTCTTCGACCACAACGTCGGCGAAGGTGACCGTGTACTCGTTGGAGCCGTTGGATGTCGGGGTTTGAATCACCTGCACCCCATCGGCCTTCGGCGACACCACGACCACCGCGTTGTCGGCGGTCACGACCATCCAGTCGGCGGATTCGGCATACGGCACAGCCACTTTCGTGCCCGACAACCGGCCGTTGGCGAAGGTGGTCGACGGCCGGTCGGGCAACGCGGTGCCGGGCTCGTTGAGCGCGGCGGTCAGCACGCCGCCCTTCGCGACGCCGGCCAGGAACCGGTCCTGCTGTTCGTCGGACGCCAGGTCAAGCAGCGGCAGCACGCCGAAGCCGAGCGTGGCCAGCGCCGGCGTGATGGCGCCGTGGCGACCCACCTCGGTGAGGACGGTGGCCACCTCGGGCAGCCCCACGCCGTCACCGCCGAGACGCTCGGGCACCGGGAGGGCCGTCACGCCCCCGCCGACCAAAGCCTCCCAGCTCAATTCGCGGTCGAGCACCGACGTGACGACGTCGGCGACGGCCTGTTGCGTCGCGGTGAGATCGAAGTCCATGTCAGTTGGATTTGCCGCTGTAGTCGACCTGCCAGTGCTTGATCCCGTTGAGCCAGCCCGACCGCAACCGCTCGGGCTCGCCGATGGGCTTGAGGTCCGGCATGTGGTCGGCCACCGCGTTGAAGATCAGGTTGATGGTCATACGGGCCAAGTTAGCGCCGATGCAGTAGTGGGCGCCGGTGCCGCCGAAGCCGACGTGCGGGTTCGGGTCGCGCAGGATGTTGAAGGTGTGCGGGTCGTCGAAGACCTCTTCGTCGAAGTTGGCCGACCGGTAGGACATCACCACCCGCTGCCCCTTCTTGATCTGCACGCCGGACAACTCGGTGTCCTCGCTGGCGGTGCGCTGGAAGGCCGAGACCGGGGTGGCCCACCGGATGATCTCGTCGGCGGTGGTCGACGGGCGCTCGGACTTGAACAATTCCCACTGGTCGGGGTTGTTCGCCATGGCGATCATGCCGTGGGTGATCGAGTTGCGGGTGGTCTCGTTGCCCGCCACCGCGAGCATGACCACGAAGAACCCGAACTCGTCGTCGGAGAGCTTCTCGCCGTCGATGTCGGCCTGGATGAGCGTGGTGACGATGTCGTCGGTGGGGTTCTTGCCCCGCTCCTCGGCCATCGCCATCGCGTAGGTGATCAGCTCCATCGACGACTGCGCGGGGTCGACGTGGGCGTACTCGGGGTCGGTGCCACCGGTCATCTCGTTGGACCAGCGGAACAGCTTGTCGCGGTCCTCCTGGGGGACACCGAGCAGGCCCGCGATGGCCTGCAGCGGCAGCTCGCACGAGACCTGCTCGACGAAGTCGCCGTGACCCTCGGTCGCCGCGGTCTTGGCGATGTTCTGGGCGCGCTGGGCCAGTTCGGCCTCCAGCCGTCCGATGGCCCGGGGCGTGAACCCGCGGGAGATGATCTTGCGCAGCCGGGTGTGGTGGGGCGCGTCCATGTTGAGCATGACGCTGCGCTGTAGTTCGACCTGCTCGCGCTTCATCTCCGGCGGCCACGTCGGGATGGCGCCGTTCATCCAGCTCGAGAAGATGTCGCTGCGCTTGGACACCTCCTTGACGTCGGCGTGCTTGGTGACGAGCCAATATCCGTGGTCCTCGAAGCCGCCCGCGCCGTTGGGGATGTCGACCCAGTGGATCGGCTCCGCCTTGCGGAGCCAGGCGAGTTCCTCGACGGGCAGCCCTGCGAGGTTGACGTCAGGGTCAAGGAAGTCGAAGTCAGCGGGAATGTTGGGGGGTGCCATGATGTGTGCGCTCCTCAATTGCAACGTGTTCTAGTGCCAGTAAAACACGGCTCCTGCGCAGATAAAAGGCAGGTCATCATCCTCGCTTGTCAGACTAATGAAACGTGTTCTAGCCTGACGGAATGGGTAACCCGGTAATCGTCGAAGCCACCCGCAGCCCGATCGGCAAGCGCAACGGATGGCTCTCAGGATTGCACGCCACCGAGCTGCTCGGTGCGGTGCAGAAGGCAGTCGTGGAGAAGGCCGGCATCGACGCCGGCGACGTCGAACAGGTCATCGGCGGCTGCGTGACGCAGTTCGGCGAGCAGTCCAACAACATCACCCGGGTTAGCTGGCTGGTCGCCGGGCTGCCGGAGCATGTCGGCGCCATGACCGTGGACTGCCAGTGCGGCAGCGGTCAGCAGGCCAACGGTCTGATCGCCGGCCTGATCGCGGCGGGCGCCATCGACATCGGCATCGCGTGCGGAATCGAGGCCATGAGCCGCGTCGGACTCGGCGCCAACGCCGGCCCCGACCGCAGCATCCTGCGGCCGGCGTCGTGGGACATCGACCTGCCCGACCAGTTCACCGCGGCCGAGCGGATCGCCAAGCGGCGCGGCATCACCCGCGAGGACATCGACGAGTTCGGCTTCGGATCGCAGGCCAAGGCCAAGCAGGCGTGGGAGGAGGGCCGCTTCGACCGCGAGATCTCCCCGATCGACGCGCCCGCGCTGGACGAGAACAAGCAACCGACGTCGGAGCGGGTCACCATCTCGCGCGACCAGGGCCTGCGCGACACCACGCTGTCGGGCCTGTCCGCCCTCAAGCCGGTCATCGAGGGTGGGATCCACACGGCCGGGACGTCGTCGCAGATTTCCGATGGGGCCGCGGCCGTGCTGTGGATGGACGAAGACAAGGCCAAGGCGCTCGGGTTGCGGCCGCGGGCCCGCATCGTCAGCCAGGCGCTCGTCGGCGCCGAGCCGTACTACCACCTGGACGGCCCCGTGCAGTCGACGGCCAAGGTGCTCGAAAAGGCCGGCATGAAGATGGGCGACATCGACCTGGTCGAGATCAACGAGGCGTTCGCGTCGGTGGTGCTGTCCTGGGCGCGCGTCCACGAGCCCGACATGGCCAGGGTCAACGTCAATGGCGGGGCCATCGCGCTGGGCCACCCGGTGGGCAGCACCGGCAGCCGGTTGATCACCACCGCGCTGCACGAGCTGGAGCGCACCGACCAGAGCACCGCGCTGATCACCATGTGCGCGGGCGGCGCCCTGTCGACGGGCACCATCATCGAGCGCATCTAGCCCGGCACTTGATCGTCTCCGAGGAGAGCCGCATCGCCGCGGCGCAGTCCTACATCGACGCGCTCGTCAGCCATGACGGCGACTCCGTTCCGTTCGCCGCCGACTGCACCCGTATCGAGCAAGGGATCAAGAACGGGTTCTCCGGAAACCACCTGCGGCGCAGCCTGAATCGCGGAGCTCAGTACCGGTTGCTCGCGGACACGACGCCGCCGGCCTACCGGATCGACGGCGACCGGGTGCACGCCTCATACGACGTGCTCACCAAGGCGGCGTTCGGCGGCCGGCGGCTGGGCGCACGGGTCGACGAGACCTTCGTGATACCCGCCGAAACCTCAAGCGGACGAGCCGAGATCCACCACATCAAGGTTCGCTTCCAACCGTTCGTCCAGCGGCGGCGATAACGCCGCGGCGCCGCCCAGATACAGAGGAGCACGATGCCCAAACCCAAGCCAAAGTCACTGAACGCGCCCTGGGTCGGCTTCATCATCAAATGGATGGCCAAGGGCAACACGTGGATCTATCGACGCAGCAACGGAAAATTGGGGGGCACCTTCGGCAACGCTCCCGTCGCGCTGCTCACCACGACGGGCCGCAAGAGCGGTGAACCGCGGGTCAGCCCGCTGCTGTACCTGCGCGAAGGGAACCGGGTGGTGCTGGTCGCATCGAAGGGCGGCAGCGACAAGAACCCGCTGTGGTACCTCAACCTCAAGGCCAATCCGAAAGTCTCCGTGCAGATCAAGGACGAGGTGCTGCAGCTGCAGGCCCGTGATGCGACCGAGGCCGAGCGTGCGGAGTACTGGCCGAAGCTGGATGCCATGTACCCCTCATTCGGCGACTACCGGTCATGGACCGACCGGGTCATTCCCATCGTCATCTGCGACCCCTGACGTTTCTGCCCCGCGACGCCACAGACGCTGAGCGGGAACGCAATTGGCCGCCGCTGATGCGGATGTGCCCGCCCAACCGCAAGTACCGCGACGCCATCGACCGAGTGATTCCGCTCGCGGTGCGCGAGCCGCGCCAGGGCCGCCGGCCCCGTTCGGAAACGGCCCTCAATTCTGACGGCCCCTCCGTCAGCGCTTGACTGAGCATATCGCCGTGTGTGACGATTTCGTCAGAAAGCGCGCCATTGCGCCCGGCAGCGCGCTGTTAGGAGAACGATGCGTCGCACACCGGCCGGTGTCCCGGTATACGAGCCAGACCTCTACTCCACCGAGGCCATCGTCAATCCCTACCCGCATTACCGGCGCCTGCGCGACCTCGGCCGGGTGGTCTGGTTGGCCAAACAGAAGGCGTATGCGCTCCCCCGCTACGCCGAGTGCAAGGCCGTCTTGCGTGACGACAAGACATTCCTCTCGGGCAGGGGCGTCTCCCTGAACCCGATCACCAACCGCTTATCGCGAGGCACGACGCTGAACAGCGACGGCGACGAGCACGACCAACGGCGAAAGCTGGTGGCGCACCGGCTGTTGCCGCGTGTGCTGCGTGCGATCAGCGACAGCGTGGACGCCACCGCCGCGGCGGTGGTCGATGCGGCGCTCACGCACGGTGCGGTCGACGGGGTGAATGACCTGGCGGCCGCCCTGCCGCTGGCCGTGGTGCCTGACCTCATCGGTTGGCCGCGCGATCAACGCGATCACCTCATCGACTGGGGCGGCGCCACTTTCGATGTCCTCGGTCCGCTGAATTGGCAGGCGATCAAATCGACGCCTCGCGCGTTGCAAATGCTGCGGTTCGCGCGCCGCGTGGTGCGCCAGCGGGCCGTTCTCGAGGGCAGCATGGCACACGAGCTTCTGATCGCCGCCGACGAAGGCAAGCTGCCGCACCGCGAGTGTTCGCCGCTGATGGTCGACTATCTTGCGCCGTCGATCGACACCACGATGAGCGCCATCTCCAACGCGTTGCATTTGTTCGCCAGCCACCCCGAGCAATGGCGAGTCCTGAAAGAGGACCCGGCCCTGATGACCAACGCCGTCAACGAGGTGGTCCGGTATGAGCCCCCGCTGCGTGCATTCGCGCGCTGGGTGCCAAGGCAAACCGAAATAGCCGGCACCCCAATACCATCCGGTGCCCGAGTCCTCGTGATATACGCCTCAGCCAACCGCGACGAACGCGAGTGGGAGGAACCCGACCTCTTCGACATCCGCCGTGACGCCAGCCGTCAAATCGGATTCGGACAGGGTGCGCATGCCTGTGCCGGCCAGGGCCTGGCGCGTTTGGAAACGGCGGCCATGCTGCGCGCGCTGCTTGAACGCGTCGACCGCATCGAGGTCACCGGCGCACCAAAATGGGCTATTAACAACATTATCCGCCGTCACGAAGCGCTGCCGCTAAAGCTGGTTGCCGCATGAGACTCTTACCCTTGGCCGCCGAGCCGTTCACCCCTTCGGCCGACCGCGACATGCTCCCGTCGGAGCGCCGCGAATTCGTCCGCACGCACCGGACGTGTGTCTTCGGGTACCGCCGCCGCCATGACGGCCCGGCCATGTCGATCGTGTATTACGTCCCGACCGATGACGACGAGCTGCTGGTGTCCACCATGGCCGGCCGCGCGAAGGCGAACGCCGTGGCGCGGGACCCGAAAGTGAGCATTTGCGTGCTGGACGAGCGCTGGCCGTTCTCCTTCTTGCAGGTGTATGCCGACGCCGTCATCGATCGAGACCCCGACCTCGTCGTCGACGTCATGATGGCCGTCGGCTGGCGGATGTCCGGGCAGCTGGCAGGCGCGGACGCACGGCCCTTCGTCAGGGAAATGGCCGAGCGCGAAGACAGGCTGGTGATCCGCTGCCGTCCCTACGCGACGTTCGCCACGCCGCCGCGTCATCTATATGCGAACGAGGAAGCGACCGAGCTGACGCACTGGGGATCATCGTCGCTCCCGTGGGACGCCCCGGATCCCGTTGCGCGATAGGTAAATCAGGCCCCGTATACGGGAACCGGCGGCCGGGCCTTGGCGAGCAGGTCCGCGACGACGGGCCCCAATTCGGCGGGATCCCACCGCGCACCCTTGTCGATCTGCGGCCCGTGGGCCCAGCCCTCGGCGACCCGGATCTTGCCGCCCTCGACCTCGAACACCTTGCCGGTGACGTCCCGCGACTCGGCGCTGCCCAGCCAGACCACCAGCGGCGAGACGTTCTCCGGCGCCATGGCGTCGAAATCCTGGTCCTGCGTGGCCATCATCTCGGCGAAGACGGTCTCGGTCATGCGGGTCCGGGCCGACGGCGCGATGGCGTTGACCGTGACGCCGTAGCGGCCCATCTCCGCCGCACCGACGAGCGTCATCGCCGCGATGCCGGCCTTGGCCGCGCTGTAGTTGCCCTGCCCGACGCTGCCCTGCAGGCCGGCACCCGAACTGGTGTTGATGATCCGCGCGTCGACCGTCTTGCCCTCCTTGGACAGCCCGCGCCAGTACGACGCCGCGTGCCGCATCGTGGCGAAGTGGCCCTTGAGGTGCACGGCGATGACGGCGTCGAACTCCTCCTCGCTGGTGTTGGCCATCATCCTGTCGCGCACGATGCCGGCGTTGTTCACCAGAACGTCCAGCCCGCCGAAGGTGTCGACGGCGGTCTGGATCAGGCCGGCCGCTTCGTCCCAGTCGGCGACGTTGGATCCATTGGCTACGGCTTCCCCACCGGCCGCGGTGATTTCGTCGACCACGCCCTGCGCCGCGCTGCCGCCGCCCGCCGGGGAGCCATCCAGTCCCACGCCGATGTCGTTGACCACCACGCGCGCTCCCTCGGCCGCGAAGGCCAGCGCATGCGCGCGACCGATACCGCCGCCCGCCCCGGTGACGATGACGACGCGGCCGTCAACCACTCCCATTGTTCGTGTCTCCTCTACTTGATCGCGTTGGCATTCGTGGTGGCCAGGTAGTGCGGCGGTTCGCCGCCACCGTGCACCTCCAGCGAGGCGCCGCTGATGTAGGACGCCGTGTCCGACGCCAGAAATGCTGCGGCCCAACCGATGTCCTCGGGCTGGGCCAGCCGGCCCAGCGGCACGTTCTTGGAGATCGCGGCGATGGACTCGGCGTCGCCATAAAACAGTTCGGATTGCTCGGTTTCCACCATGCCCACCACGCAGGCGTTCACCCGCACCTTCGGCCCCCACTCCACCGCAAGCGTCTGCGTGAGGCTTTCGAGTCCGGCCTTGGCCGCGCCGTAGGCGCCGGTGCCCGGTGACGGCCGTCGACCGGACAGACTGCAGATGTTGACGATCGACCCGCCGCGTTCCTGGCCTTGCATGTGAGCGTTGGCATGCTGCGAAACCGACAGCGCGCCAATCAGGTTCAACTCGATGATCTTGCGGTTGAACTTCGCGCTGGACTCCGCGGTCAGCACGTACGGCGAACCGCCGGCGTTGTTGACCACGACGTCGAGCCGGCCATGCGTGTCGACGATGGAATCGATCAGCGCCTTGACGGCGTCGTCGTCACGGACGTCGCAGGAGTGGAACTCATAGGGCAGGCCCTCGACGGCCCGCCGCGCGCAGGTGATGACGGTGGCGCCCTGCCCGGCGAAAACCGAGCTGATGCCGGCGCCCACCCCGCGAACCCCGCCGGTGACCAGAACCACCCGCCCGGCCAGCCCCAAGTTGATGGCGTCGGGTGCTTCGGCGCGAGTCACTGTGCTAGCGTACCAAGCAAGTGCTTGCTTAGGTAGTTACCCCACAAGGAAGTGGCACCTTGCCCATCACATCCGAAACCACCGAACCGGGCATCGTCGCGGTCACCGTCGACTTTCCCCCGGTCAACGCCATCCCGTCGCGCGGCTGGTTTGAACTGGCCGACGTCATCACGGCCGCCGGCCAGGATCCGCAGACCCATGTCGTGATCCTGCGGGCGGAGGGCCGCGGCTTCAACGCCGGGGTCGACATCAAGGAGATGCAGCGCACCGAGGGATTCACCGCGCTGATTGACGCCAACCGCGGCTGCTTCGCCGCCTTCCGCGCGGTCTACGAGTGCGCGGTGCCGGTCGTCGCCGCGGTGAACGGATTCTGCGTCGGCGGCGGCATCGGCCTGGTCGGCAACTCCGACGTCATCGTGGCCTCCGAGGACGCCACCTTCGGGTTGCCCGAGGTGGAACGCGGCGCGCTCGGGGCGGCCACCCACCTGTCGCGGCTGGTGCCCCAGCACCTGATGCGGCGGCTGTTCTTCACCGCCGCGACCGTCGACGCCGCCACCCTGCACCATTTCGGCTCGGTGCACGAGGTGGTGCCGCGCGACGAGCTGGACGAGGCCGCGCTGCGGGTCGCCCGCGACATCGCAGCCAAGGACACCCGCGTCATCCGGGCCGCCAAGGAGGCGCTCAACCTGATCGACGTGCAGCGGGTCAACTCGAGTTACCGCATGGAACAAGGCTTTACGTTCGAGCTCAACCTGGCCGGGGTGGCCGACGAGCACCGCGACGCGTTCGCCGGGACGGCGAAGGGCAAGAAAGCATGAGCGACAAGAGAACCACGTTGGACGACGCCGTCGCGCAATTGCGCAGCGGCATGACGATCGGCATCGGCGGCTGGGGCTCGCGCCGCAAGCCGATGGCGTTCGTGCGGGCGATGCTGCGCACGGACCTGAAGGACCTGACCGTGGTCACCTATGGCGGGCCCGACCTCGGGCTGCTCTGCTCGGCGGGCAAGGTCAAGCGCGTCTACTACGGCTTCGTCTCGCTGGACTCCCCGCCCTTCTACGACCCCTGGTTCGCCAAGGCCCGCACGAGCGGCGCCATCGTGGCCCGCGAAATGGACGAGGGCATGTTGCGCTGCGGCCTGCAGGCCGCCGCCCAACGCCTGCCGTTCCTGCCGATTCGGGCCGGGCTGGGCAGCTCGGTCCCCGACTTCTGGGAGGGTGAGCTGAAGACGGTGGCCAGTCCGTACCCCGCGCCCGAGGGCGGCCACGAGACGCTGATCGCCATGCCGGCGTTGCGCCTGGATGCCGCCTTCGCGCACCTGAATCTCGGTGATTGCCAAGGCAATGCGGCCTACACCGGGATCGATCCCTACTTCGACGACCTGTTCCTGATGGCCGCCGAAAAGCGCTTCCTGTCGGTGGAGCGCGTCGTCTCGACCGAGGAGCTGGTCAAGGCCGTTCCCCCGCAGGCGCTGCTGGTGAACCGGATGATGGTCGACTCGGTGGTTGAGGCGCCGGGTGGGGCCCACTTCACCACCGCCGCACCGGATTACGGCCGTGACGAGAAATTCCAGCGGCACTATGCCGAGGCCGCCTCGACCGATGAAGGCTGGCAGCAGTTCGTCCAGACCTACCTGTCGGGTGACGAGGACGACTACCAGGCGGCGGTTCGCGCGTTCGCAGAGGAGGCGGCCAAGTGAGCAGCACCCGCGCCGAGGTGTGTGCAGTCGCCTGCGCCGACCTGTTCGAAGGAGCCGGCGAAATCATGGTCAGCCCCATGACCAACATGGCCTCGGTCGGCGCACGGCTGGCGCGGTTGACGTTTTCCCCCGACATCCTGCTCACCGACGGCGAGGCGCAGCTGCTGGCCGACACCCCGGCTTTGGGCAAGACCGGGCCCGTCGAGGGCTGGATGCCGTTCGGCCGGGTGTTCGAGACGCTGGCCTGGGGCCGGCGGCACGTGGTGATGGGCGCGAATCAGGTTGACCGCTTTGGCAATCAGAACATTTCGGCGTTCGGCCCGCTGCAGCACCCGACCCGGCAGATGTTCGGCCTGCGCGGCGCGCCCGGCAACGCGATCAACCACGCGACCAGTTACTGGGTGGGCAACCACTCCAAGCGGGTGTTCTGCGAGGCCGTCGACGTGGTCTGCGGCATCGGCTGGGACAAGGTGGACCCCGACAACCCGGCTTTCCGCTTCGCCAACACCTACCGGGTGGTGTCCAACCTCGGGGTGTTCGACTTCGGCGGCCCGGACCGGACGATGCGCGCGCTGACACTGCACCCCGGGGTGTCGCCGGACGACGTCCGCGAGGCCACCTCGTTCGAGGTGCACGGCCTCGACGAGGCCGGCGAGACCAGGCTCCCGACCGACGAGGAGCTGCGGCTGATCCGCGAGGTGATCGACCCGAAGTCACTGCGCGACAGGGAGATCCGTTAATGAAGCTGCGCACGCCGCTGACCGAGCTGGTCGGTGTCGAGCACCCCGTCGTCCAGACCGGGATGGGCTGGGTGGCCGGTGCCCGGCTGGTGGCCGCAACGGCCAACGCCGGCGGCCTGGGCATCCTGGCGTCGGCCACCATGACGCTGGACGAGTTGGCGACGGCCATCGGCAAGGTCAAGGCCGCCACCGACAAGCCGTTCGGGGTGAACATCCGCGCCGACGCCGCCGACGCCGGCGACCGCGTCGATTTGATGATCCGCGAGGGCGTGAAGGTGGCGTCGTTCGCCCTGGCGCCCAAGCAGGAGCTCATCGCCCGGTTGAAAGAGGCTGGCGCGGTGGTGATCCCGTCGATCGGCGCCGCCAAGCACGCCAAAAAGGTGGCGGCCTGGGGTGCCGACGCGATGATAGTGCAGGGCGGCGAGGGTGGCGGGCACACCGGGCCCGTGGCCACGACGCTGCTGCTGCCGTCGGTGCTGGACGCCGTGGCGGGCACCGGGATTCCGGTGATCGCGGCGGGCGGCTTCTTCGACGGGCGCGGGCTGGCGGCCGCGTTGAGTTACGGCGCCGCCGGCGTGGCGATGGGCACGCGCTTTCTGCTGACCTCCGACTCGACCGTGCCCGACGCGGTCAAGCGGCGCTATCTGGATGCCGCGCTGGACGGCACGGTGGTCACCACGCGCGTCGACGGCATGCCGCACCGGGTGCTGCGCACCGGCCTGGTCGAGAGGCTGGAAAGCGGTTCGCCGGTAAGGGGTCTCACCGCGGCGGTGCGCAATGCCGCGAAGTTCAAGCACATGTCGCAGATGACCTGGGCCTCGATGGTCCGCGACGGCCTGGCCATGCGGCACGGCAAGGAGCTGACCTGGTCCCAGGTGGTGATGGCGGCCAACACCCCGATGCTGTTGAAGGCCGGGCTGGTCGACGGAAACACCGAGGCCGGGGTGCTGGCCTCCGGGCAGGTGGCCGGGATCCTCGAGGACCTGCCGTCGTGCGCCGAGCTGATCGAGTCCATCGTGCGGGACGCGATCACGCACCTGCGGGCGGCGTCGGCACTGGTCGAAGGCGACGACTAAAGACCCTGGCTTGCGTTGCGACCCCGGGTCCATCGTGGGGTCATGAGTGCGCTGACACCCGAGGCGTGGCCCAAGCCATTACTGGGCGCGGTCCGTGTTTCCAACAGATACCTGCTCAACCCGCTGATGTTGCGCCTGGCCGGCCGCAAGCACTGGTACGCATCGGCCATCCACCACACCGGGCGACGGTCGGGCAAGCAGTACACCACCCCGATCGTCGCGGACCGGATTGACGACGGGTTCGTCGTACCGCTGCCCTACGGCACCCGGGTCGACTGGTTGCAGAACGTCCTTGCGGCCGGGGGCGCAAGCATTTCCTCGGACGGCGAGAGCTACCAGGTGACGCGGCCCGAGGTCCTCGACGCGGCGGCCGCCATGCCCCTGCTGTCGGCCGACCGGCGACGCACGTTCGCCCGCGTCGGCATCCAGCACTACCTCAAAGTCCGGGACGCCGCACCGCCGAGTTGAGCGCGTCGTGAGTCTCGGCCACCGCGAGACTGAAACCACGCACACGACACGCCGAAGAACGTG